>NZ_JBRIMD010000005.1:0-262649 GCF_052977325.1 Shewanella sp. 0m-6 | reverse complement strand
ATTCCCCTGTAGTTCAGTTGGTAGAACGGCGGACTGTTAATCCGTATGTCACTGGTTCGAGTCCAGTCTGGGGAGCCACTTTAATTTTCACTCTATGTTTGAAAGGTTTTTTCGATTCCCCTGTAGTTCAGTTGGTAGAACGGCGGACTGTTAATCCGTATGTCACTGGTTCGAGTCCAGTCTGGGGAGCCAACCTTTTCACCTCTTGCTTCAACTCTATTTTTTCAGCACTCTTTCTTCACCACTCAGTTTTCAACACTTTAAAACTCCCAAATAAATCCACTGCAATAAATCTGCAAATCTGTTTATAATGCTTTCAACTAAACCTGTATAACTCAAACTATTACGAGTTATTGATCGCGTTGAATGGATTCTTTATGACAACCTCTAAACTTTTCCAGTTGTTTTTAGTTTTACTTTTTTTAGCGCTTAGCTTTTTTAGTTATCAACATGAAAAACAAAGCTTAATGGCCCAGACTCACATAACCCTCGAGCAATATGCCACTAGCATTAAGCAACACAAACAGTGGCAAGGAAACGGTCAAACACTCTACAACTTGCTAAAACAACAATTTAGCTTTCAATTTTTTCAATATATCGACAAATCAGATAGCAGTAATAATTTCACCAAGGGCCAACTCGTGCTTAAGGAGAAAACCGATTTAACTCAATTATTCGCTATTGATTCTGCTTACACTCAGGCGCTTGATGCTGGGCGACTGCAGGTAAAACTGTCAAATGTGACTCCGATAGACAACACCGTGACCCAGTTTACGCATCATCTCATTATTATTTGGGGGACGTTTCTACTAATTAGTTTGACTCATTTACTGTTGAGCATAAGACAGAAAAAAACGATCGCCTATATTTGCAGCCATATTGACAATTTAGCTAAACTTTCTTTCAATGCCATCGAGCAATCCCGTATAAAAGGTGAATTTAAAAGCGTCGGATTAACGCTGGACAAAAGTAAACAGCAGTTAAAAGCCAGAATCGATGAATTTCATGAAGCTCATGAACAATTATGCAAAACGGCCTTTCAAGACCCCATTACCGGTTTTGGCACTCGGGCCCGTTTTACTGAAAAACTTGATGAAATCTGTAAACCCGAACGTAAAGAGCTCGGTATATTGGTCGTTATTAGAGCCACAGAGCTCGCCTCAATGAATCAGATGCATGGAAGAGAAGCTGGTGATGATTATCTTGCTCGTATAGCAGGCGAGATCAGGCGGGCGTTGAGTGATAATCCACAAGCACAGTTTTATCGGATCGCTACTGCCGATTTTGCTATCGTGATTGCCGATGTAGGCATTAAACAAGCCACCGAATTAGCAGAAATACTCAAGACGGCATTTAAAGAATATCAACAACAACTTGGAACACCATCTATTGGTCATATTGGTTTAGTGCCCTATCTTCAAGATAGCGACCCAGTGTCTTTAATGACCCTCGCTGACACGGCTGTTAGTATTGCACAAACCTTAGGCCCTAACTGTTATCATCTTCAAGAAAAATTAACCGGTGGCGAGCTTTTTGGTGAGAGTCGCTGGAAAGTAGCGATTAATGATCTATTACGACGCAAAGCAATTAAATTTTACATACAAGCTATACGCCCATGTAGAAACGATGTCGAATCTTACCGAGAGTTACTATCACGATTTTATAATAGCCAAGGTAAACTTTTACCTACGACAACCGTTATAGCAATGGCTGAGCGCCACGGTATGAGCGAAGAGATAGATAAACTCGTAGTCCTTAATACCATGCGCATACTGCTTACTCATCCTAACCTTAGTGGACTTATCGGCATCAACATCAGTGCAGCATCAGCCACCAATAAAGCCTTTGTTTCTTGGCTAAAAACCATCTTGAGTAGACAGAGGCAAATTGCAGCACGATTAGTGTTTGAAGTTAACGAATCAGGAATGCAAACAAACTTGAGTGCGACCTATCACTTTATCAATGAACTGCACAGTGTCGGCTCACGGATATCGATTGAGCGCTTTGGTTTAGGCTTTACCTCATTTAAATTTTTTAAAGAGGTCCGCCCTGACTTTATTAAATTAGATCATAGTTATACCCAAGGGATCAGCCAAGACCAGCATAATAAGTTCTTTGTAAAAATGATTATTGATATTGCTCGAAAGCTCAGCATTCGAGTAATAGCGACCGGTGTAGAGAAACAAGAAGACAAATTGATCATGGAGCAACTGCTCATCGATGGCTTACAGGGCTACTATATTGCCAAACCCACCCCATTTATGCAGGGCGAGGATATGAAAGAGCAAGCTTGATATTGGTTATTTATAAGGCAAACTTTTTAACCTTGCTTTCTATGTGTTGTTAATACCTAAGGAAAAGCCGATAATAGCTGTAATTCTGTCTAACAAAATTGATTCGAGATGAGTGAATATCTCCTTTTATTGATTGGCACTGTGCTAGTCAATAATTTCGTATTAGTAAAATTTCTTGGTTTATGCCCATTTATGGGTGTGTCTAGCAAACTTGAGTCAGCCATTGGCATGTCAATGGCGACCACTTTTGTACTAACCTTGGCCTCAATACTGAGTTACTTAGTCAATCAGTACCTTTTGCTGCCTTTTGACTTAGGCTATTTGCGCACTATGAGCTTTATTTTAGTGATCGCTGTGGTCGTACAGTTCACCGAGATGTTAGTGCAAAAAACCAGTGCTTCTTTGCATCGAGCGTTAGGCATTTACTTACCGCTTATCACTACAAACTGTGCAGTTCTCGGTGTTGCTCTGCTTAATATCAATGAAAAACATGGCTTTATTGAATCTGCTATTTTTGGATTCGGCGCAGCTGTGGGCTTTTCACTGGTATTGGTTCTTTTCTCAGCCATGAGAGAACGCCTTGCCGCTGCCGATGTCCCGACACCGTTCAAGGGGGGCGCAATCGCAATGGTCACAGCAGGACTTATGTCCCTCGCCTTTATGGGATTCACAGGGTTGGTTAAATAAACATGTCAGGTATTGTCATCGCTATTGTTGTACTAACAATACTCGCGCTAGTCTTTGGTGTTCTACTGGGATTTGCCGCTGAAAAATTCAAAGTTGAAGGTAACCCGCTTACAGATCAAGTCGAAGCATTATTGCCTCAAACACAATGCGGCCAATGTGGTTACCCTGGCTGCCGCCCTTATGCTGAAGCCATCGCTAATGGGGATAAAATCAATAAGTGTCCGCCGGGTGGAACGGCCACCATGGAGAAACTTGCCGACTTAATGGGTGTCGATCCTGAGCCTCTCAACGCGACTAATGAAGTGCAAGTAAAAAAAGTTGCCTACATCCGTGAAGAGGAGTGTATTGGCTGTACTAAGTGTATTCAAGCTTGTCCTGTCGATGCCATTCTTGGCTCTGGCAAGTTAATGCATACCGTCATTACAGACTATTGCACAGGTTGCGATCTATGCGTTGCACCTTGCCCTGTTGATTGTATTGACATGCTACCAGTAGAACAAACGACCAAAACTTGGGATTGGCAGCTTAATGCGATCCCCGTAAAACAGTTGCAAGAGGATAAGCCGTGTTAACTTTATTAGAGCAAATTGATAAAGGTACGCTTTGGCGCTCACATGGTGGCGTTCATCCTCCAGAGTTGAAAATATTATCTAACACCAGCCCTATTGGACAACTGCCACTCGCCAGCCAATACATTTTGCCACTAACCCAAGTTGGTGACAGTGCACTCTTGGCCATCAAGGTTGGCGATCGAGTCTTAAAAGGTCAACCTCTGACCACAGGAACCAGCTTTGCGTACAGTCCTGTGCATGCACCGACTTCTGGTACTGTCACAGATATTAAGCCAATGCCAAGTAATCATGCATCCGGTATTAGTGTTCTGAGCTGTATTATCGAAGCTGATGGCCTAGACGCAGCAGTTGAGGTAACCTCAGCCGAATCCGATAAGCTAACAAATCAACAGATCCTGCACAAAATCCAACAGGCTGGTATCGCAGGTCTTGGCGGCGCCGCATTCCCCACTCATATCAAGCTGAGCCCGGCAAGTGAGATTGAGCTCGTTATTATCAATGGTATTGAATGCGAACCTTACATCACTTCCGATGACCGTTTAATGCGCGAGCATAGTGATGAGATCTTTTCTGGCATTACTATTATCGAAAAGCTTCTTAAACCTAAACGGATTATTATCGCTATTGAAGATAATAAACCTGAGGCTATCGAGGCGATGCAGCATGCGCTTAATCGCAGCACGATGGCAACAGATAGCACCAGAATCACTTCCGTTCCCACCAAGTATCCATCCGGTGGTGAAAAACAGTTAATTCAAATTCTAACTGGCCAAGAAGTACCATCAGGTGCTATTCCTGCCCAGCTCGGTATGTTGGTGCAGAATGTCGGTACTGCTTATGCTATTCATGATGCCGTCATTAATGGCCATGCGCTAACCAGCCGAGTGGTGACCGTAACCGGACTTAATAGCCAAACGCCAGGTAACTATTGGATACCAGTGGGTACGCCGATAAAGCACATTCTTGACTCACTGGGTTTTAATGGCGACTTAGATAGCGATAAAATTATTATTGGCGGTCCTATGATGGGGCACGCATTACCTAACGTACAGGCTCCTGTTTTAAAGGGAACCAACTGCATCCTTCTTCCAAGTAATGAAGAGATAGCAGATGACGCGGTAGAAAAACCTTGTATTCGCTGTGGAGAGTGCGCAGTTGCCTGCCCCGCTCTTTTATTACCGCAACAACTATTCTGGCACGCCAAAGCCGAAGAATATGACAAGGCAGCCAGTTTTAACCTGCATGATTGTATCGAATGCGGTTGCTGCAGCTTTGTATGCCCAAGCGATATTCCACTGGTCGAATATTACCGTGTTGCAAAGTCCGCATTACGTACTCAAACCGAAGAAAAGAAACAAGCTGATTTTGCTAAGCAACGTTTCGAAGCGAGATTACAACGCTTAGAAGAAGAAAAGTTAGCCCGTGAAGCCAAGGCAAAAGAAGCGGCCGAGCGACGCAAAGGTGGGATGACGAATACAGACAAGAATGCAGTAGCGGAAGCTATGGCACGAATAAAAGCCAAAAAGGCTGCAGAAACAATGCAAGCCAGTACCTCAACGCCAGTCGATGACAAAGCGTTGGCTGAAGACAAAACGTTAATCGATAAAAAAGCGCAGGTGGCTGCGGCTATAGCCCGTGCTAAAGCTAAAAAAGACAAACCAAGCTCTGACACATCGGTATCTGCAGAGTCACAAAATGAGTCACAAGATGGGTCCTCGCGTTTATTAAACGACAAGCAGGCCCAAGTTGCAGCCGCGATAGCGCGCGCTAAAGCGAAGAAAGCCGCACAATCAGATTCTAGCTCTCAGGCGAGTACTATTGCCACTGACGAAAGTGATGCGTCCTCTGTCGCTGTTACAGGTGCCAACGATGACAAAAAGGCAAAAATTGCCGCTGCCGTCGCTCGCGCTAAAGCGAGGAAAGCCGCACAAACAGATACTGGCTCTGACTTAGGTTCTAGCTTGAACTCTGGCTCAGCTCAGGGCTCTGAAGCGACTGCTGATGTTGCCGCTTCCCCTGTAGAAAGTGACGTTCCTGTTGTCGCAGATACTGGTGCCAAGGATGACAAAAAGGCAAAAATTGCCGCTGCCATCGCTCGCGCTAAAGCGAGAAAAGCCGCTCAATCGGATACTGGCTCAGACTCTGACTTAGGTTCTAGCTTGAACTCTGGCTCAGCTCAGGGCTCTGAAGCCACTGCTGATGTTGCTGCCACGGTCGAAAGTGATATGCCCTTTGTCGCAGATACTGGTGCCAAGGATGACAAAAAGGCAAAAATTGCCGCTGCCATCGCTCGCGCTAAAGCGAAGAAGACGGCTTTAAATGCGGCAGAACCGCTGGCAATGCTTGAGGCAGAAATCCAGCAAGTAACAAATACACCAGAGACTGTTATGGAGGGAGATGTTGATACTAAGCCCGCAACAGTTCAAGAAAAGCAACAAGATATGACGCCTGAACAACGTAAAAAAGAGCGTATTGCCGCCACTATTGCGAAGGCAAAAGCCAAAAAAGCTCAAGCACAATTGCAGGAAAAGGAATAAACCATGGCGTTTAAGTTAGCCTCATCACCTCATTTAAAGGTACAGCTACAAACCCAGACCGTAATGCGCCGAGTGATTTTATGTGCGCTACCGGGTATTGCGACCCAGTGTTATTTCTTTGGCTGGGGCGTGTTAATCCAAGTGATGTTGGCAGTCGTAGTTGCACTCGCTGCTGAAGCCGCTGTATTAAACTTGCGAAAAAGAGCCGTACTCCCGACGATTAGTGATAATAGCGCTGTATTAACCGCAGTGTTAATTGGTGTTGCAATTCCATCTATTGCACCTTGGTGGCTCGTCGTCATCGGCACTTTATTTGCTATTGTTCTTGTTAAACAGCTCTATGGTGGCCTTGGGCAAAATATTTTCAACCCCGCTATGGCAGCCTATGTCATGCTGCTAATATCATTTCCTGTGCAGATGACAAGTTGGTCAATCCCAACCGCTATTACGCAAAACCCTATGGATTTAGGGCTAACCCTGCAAGCTATTTTTGGCTCTATGTCTGCAGAGCAGTTAAATGTTTATAAGCTAGGTTTTGATGGTCTTGCGATGGCAACGCCGCTCGACACGGTAAAAACAGATTTAGCGCTTGGCTTAACCATGTCTGAAAGCCTTGGGAAATCGGTATTCTTTGACGGCTTTGGGGTCGGTTGGTTCTGGGTCAATATGGCCTATCTTGCTGGCGGTTTAGTGATGTTAAAACTAAAGGTGATCCGTTGGCATATCAGTGTGGCTATTTTAGGCTCACTCTTTGTCTGCAGCAGTTTTGGCTATCTGTTAAGTCCAGACACGCATGTAGGGCCATTGATGCAGCTGTTTTCTGGTGCCACCATGATTGCCGCATTTTTTATTGCGACCGATCCAGTCACTGCTGCGACAAGTGTACGTGGCAGACTCATTTTCGGTGCGCTTATTGGCGTGCTCGTTTATGTGATTCGAACCTTTGGCGGCTACCCCGATGCTTTTGCTTTTGCCGTACTACTCGCTAACCTTTGTGCACCATTTATTGACTACTACGTCAAACCTCGCACCTATGGCCACCGTACCGGCAACTGAGTATAAAGAGAGTTTACTTTGAAAAAATCTATGTTAAAAAATGGTTTATTACTCGGTCTATTTGCTCTTCTATGTACTGGGCTAGTGGCTGTTGTCAACCAATTTACCTTTGATAAAATTAAGCAGCAAGAGCAAATTGAACTCGCTCGTGTGTTACATCAAATCGTTCCTGATGAAATCCACGATAATGAACTCACGGCCCATTGTATTTTGCTCAAGTCCGCTGAATTCTTAGGAACAAGTGATGCCCTACCCGCTTATATCGCGACTAAAAACGATCAAGGTGTGGCGATCGCTATCGAAGCCATTGCCCCAGATGGCTATAACGGAAATATTCGAATTATTATTGGCATCAGTCATACAGGTGAAGTGCTAGGGGTACGAACTCTCTCTCACCAGGAAACACCAGGGCTTGGTGACAAGATAGAGCTGAGGAAGTCTGAATGGGTAAAATCATTCGACGGATTCCAGCTATTATCAGACAAAGACAAGCGTTGGAATGTCAAAAAAGATGGCGGTGAGATAGATCAATTTACCGGTGCAACCATTACGCCGCGCGCTTATGTTAAAGCCGTCAAAAAAGCCGTGCAGTATTTTAATGCCCATAAAGCACAACTGTTATCAGCGCCAGCTAATTGTGAGGTTGGAAATGAGTGATTACAAAGAACTCGCCAGACAAGGCCTGTGGAAAAATAACCCAGGACTGGTTCAATTATTAGGGCTTTGCCCCCTACTTGCGGTAACCGCAACGTTGACCAATGCCTTAGGCCTGGGGTTAGCGACGATGTTAGTACTAATAGGCTCTAATATCCTCGTTTCTCTTGTACGTGATTTTGTCCCTAAAGAGATCCGTATTCCTGTTTTTGTGATGATAATTGCCGCTCTTGTTACCACAGTGCAGTTACTGATCAATGCCTATGCCTATGGGCTTTATCTATCGTTAGGTATTTTCTTACCGCTTATCGTTACTAATTGCGTCATTATTGGCCGCGCCGAGGCATTTGCCTCGCGTAATAACGTAGCGAAATCTGCATTTGATGGATTAATGATGGGGCTAGGTTTTACACTTGTTCTTTGCATATTAGGCGCAAGTCGCGAGATCTTAGGTCAAGGCACGCTATTTTATGGTGCAGATCAGTTGTTAGGTGAATGGGCTAAATCATTAACTATTCAAATTTGGCAGGTAGATACCAGCTTCTTATTAGCAATGTTACCACCAGGGGCATTTATTGGTATGGGATTATTGATTGCACTTAAAAATGTCATCGACCAACACTTGGCATCTAAGCAACCTCAAACAGAGCCAGAAGCCCCAACTCGTGCTCGGATCACCAAAGTCAGTTAGCCCTAATATTACAAATATTGATATTACCTGTATCGATATTACGAGTATTGAGAAAACGAGATTTGGTATAAATGTAGTGTCTGCACTTGATAGTAACGGCGCTTACAAACGAGATAATAACAACAATTATTACGGATAATGGATAATGGATAATGAACGCTGAAAAACGTCGCTTAATTCTGGAACGGTTACGAGCCAATAACCCCCACCCAGAAACTGAACTCAACTTCTCAAGCCCATTTGAACTGCTAGTTGCAGTTACATTATCCGCTCAGGCCACCGATGTCAGTGTCAACAAAGCCACTGACAAACTGTTTCCCGTTGCCAATACCGCCAAAGCTATTGCTGATTTAGGTGTTGAAGGGCTTAAACCGTACATAAAAACTATCGGCTTGTATAACAACAAAGCGATTAACGTGGTTAAGGCCTGTGAAATACTGGTCGAAAAATACAATGGCGAAGTGCCTGAAGACAGAGAAGCACTAGAATCGCTTCCTGGCGTTGGCAGAAAAACGGCTAATGTTGTACTTAATACTGCTTTTGGCTGGCCTACCATCGCTGTAGACACCCATATTGATAGGGTTTCGAATCGCACTAAGTTTGCTATGGGTAAGAACGTAGTTGAGGTTGAGAAAAAGCTGTTAAAAGTGGTCCCAGCTGAATTTAAAGTCGATGTGCACCACTGGCTTATTCTGCATGGACGTTATACATGTATTGCGCGTAAACCACGCTGTGGCAGCTGTATAATTGAAGATCTGTGTGAATTTAAAGATAAAGTCTACCCAGAAGAGTAAGAATACGTTCTATAACACTGATTAAAAATAAAAGTTTAAAACAAAAAAGCCGCTATATGCGGCTTTTTTAATTCAATATCTTAGAACATGCAGATGAAGAAAATAGATAAAGTCACTGCAATAATCGCGCTTAGAGCAAGCGACATTTTTAGTTCGGTTTGCATCAAAATCTCCTTAATTGTCTATTTGCATAATATAAGAAAAATGAGACTTTCTCAGTCTAATTTAAACGTTTTGTGATCTAGATACTGACTAAAAAAATTGATCTCGCTCAATATTTCTAAAAAGTATTTAATCACCTTTTTAGAACTCAATAATAACCGATATACTTGGAACATAAAAACCTTAACCCTAGGACATAAAATGGCACAATTACTACACACCATGCTTCGCGTAGGAAATCTAGATCGCAGTATTGAATTTTACACCAACATTTTAGGCATGAAATTACTCAGACAAAGCGAAAACAGCGAATATAAGTACACCTTGGCTTTTGTCGGCTATGACGACGAGTCTACAGGTAGCGCGGTTATAGAGTTAACTTATAACTGGGGCACTGAAACTTACGATCACGGTAATGCATTTGGCCATATTGCGATTGGTGAAGAGGATATCTATGCTCGCTGTGAAGCTATTCGCGCAGCTGGCGGAAAAGTCATTAGGCCTGCAGGCCCTGTTGCTGGCGGCAGTACTGAAATTGCGTTTGTAGAAGATCCTGACGGCTATAAGATTGAATTTATTCAGATGAGTTCAGCGCAGAAAGGTTTAGGTTAAGCGGTATTTATGACAATAAAAAAGCGCCTTTCGGCGCTTTTTTTAGATCAAATAGCGAGTGCTATTTAGAAGTTCATGGTTACACCAGCAAAGAATGTACGACCGATAACGTCGTATACTTCAGGTACTGTACCGCCGTCACTGCCGTTAGAGACTTTTGATGGCTCTTCATCAGTAAAGTTCTTAACACCTGCCGTTAGCATCCAAGCATCGTTGATGAAGTATGATGCTGATAGGTTGTGATAAAGAACTGAATCAACTTTTTCACCGTTTCCTAAGTCATCCATTTCACCGATATAACGGTTAAAGTACATTACACTCCAATCGTCTTGGCCCGCTTTAATACTGAAGTTATTACGCATTTCAGCATAAGCACCGAAGTTACCGTCGATTGTACCAGTATAGTCGACACCATCTTGCTCAAAGTTCAGCAAGTAAGTGGTATCGTTGCTAACTACCCAGTCAAGGTTCAACGCTTCAAAATTATACGCTAGGTTAAAGTCAAGACCACTCGTGTCCTGGAATCCAACGTTCGTTAGTGAGTTAGTCAGGTTAGTCAAATCACCATTTGCGCCAATGTTAAAGGTATCACATGCTTTACCATCACCAAGTCCCTGAGTTTGATAAGCATGACACTCGTTTAGACCAGCTTGCGTATCAAGGCGGGTAATCGCGTTTTTGACTTTAAAGCGCCAGTAATCAAGAGTTAACGACAATCCTTCAACATAGCTTGGCGAGTAAACTAAGCCAGCAGTGTAAGATTCAGACTCTTCAGGCTTAAGATCTTCATCAGATGTACGGTTAACTAAAATCTGTGGATCTTGCTCTTTACCCCAGGGATCTTTTAGGTAATCGAATGAACCTGAGTTACCTGCATATAGCTCACTCACGCTTGGTGCACGGAAACCTGTTGCTGCTACAGTGCGGAGCATTAAGTCATCAGTTGCTGCATAAGTAAGACCAATCTTCCAAGTCGATGCGTTACCAAATGTTGAGTAATCATCAAAGCGTAGTGCGAACTCACCGGTTAGCTTATCAGTAAACGGTACGCTCACTTCTTGGAATACCGAGATAACATTGTAGCTACCATCAGTTGGATCTTGCTGCGCAGCAGTACTTTCACCTGCAACAACAATTGGGTCTGGATTGAAATAGCCACTCTCGTAGCGGTATTCAGCACCGATTGCAAATGCAACTGCACCCGCGTCTAGGTCAAATAGCTCGCCATTAAGACCTGCAGAGAATACATGCTGCTCGTTACCACCATCAGATTCTTGGTCATATGAAACACTGTTTAGCAGTTCTTGGTCGGTCATAGGCTGACCTGTCATCCAAGGATCTTGATCAGCATAGATAGCAGCCGTCATCAACTTAGCATTAACTGAATTCTCAACACCTGTTTTAGCTTTATTGTTACCGTAGGTATAAGACGCATCCCAGTTCATGCCAGTATTGATATCTAACGAGCCTTCAAGGCCAGCTGAAACACGCCATGTGTCTGTATCTTGAGTGTAGACACGCGGGCCTACGTCATTCATACGTTTTCTGTAGTTTACTTGACCTTTATCGTCGGCAGAAATTCCACCTTGACTCATTTCGTCAGTCAACGTCATACAACCAGGATCTTGCGCAGTACCTTCATCTTTGTAGCCTGAACCGCATACATTAAGTTGTAGGTTTGCAGGTTGAGGCGCTAACTGTTGGTTTGACTTACGCTTGGTGTATAAAATATCACCAGTCATTACGATGTCATCACCTAGCTCTTGGGTCATGTTAGCAAATAAGCTATAGCGCTTGCTCGGTGTTTGAAAGTAACTATCTTGGTTGTAATCATAACCTTCAGGTTGCGAAACCCAGGTACCAGTTACAGGATCGTAATTTTTAACTTCTTTTATCGGCTTTCCATCTGCATCAACTCCATCACCAACAATACCGCCTTGTGGTGTAAACGAGCTATTGCCAGGATTTGCCCAGTCACGGTCTGACTGAACTACGCCGCGACGCTCTGAGTATGCAGCACCAAATGTGTAGTTACCGGTATCGGTATTGAAACCGTAAAGCGCACTGATCTCACCGTTTTCACCGTCACTCTTATCGGTCATGCCACCTGTAAGATCAACTTGAAAACCATCAAAATCTTTCTTAGTGATGATGTTAACAACACCAGCAATCGCGTCTGAACCGTAAACTGCAGATGCGCCATCTTTTAAAATTTCTACGCGGGCAATCATTGCGACAGGGATAGCGTTAAGATCAACTGAACTATCCGCGCCTGAACCAGAGTTCACCATACGACGGCCGTTCAACAATACTAGTGTACGTTGCGAGCCCATACCACGTAGATCTACCTGTGCTACGCCGCCAGCTCCATTGTTTGTGCTTGAACCAACAGCTTTACCACCCATAGATGTTTGCGCTTGAAGTAACTCATCAACAGTTGTAAAACCTTCAGCACGAATTTCAGCAGCATTAATCACAGTCACAGGAGATGCTGTTTCCATGTCTTGACGTTGAATACGGGAGCCCGTAACTGCAATGCGTTCTACATCGGCACCAGCTTCTTCAGCAAAGGCTGTATTTGATACGGTAAATGCGCTGGTAGAAACCGAAGCGATTAAACCAAACTTAATCGCAGAGGCCAATTTAGATGGTCTGTTCATTATGTAGTACTCCCTAAACCTAATTATTTTTATATATACGTCATTTGTTATTCCTGACGTTGATATGGATACTGCAATTTCACGTTTATGCCGTCAATCCAGCAATTCATTAACCATTCGCCATATTCTGTTAAAAAAAATAGCAATAAAGGTAACGTTAATTTTTCACACACCTATTTTACAATGTGACATTCGTCACACAGCAGTACAATCAGCTGGGATACAATGGATATACAGAGGAACACTCCGAAATGCGCGTAACCATTCGGCAACACAGTGGATACCATTAAGTGTGACACACGTCACACTTTTGAGATGATATCTTTAGTAAGTACAGGTGGATTCATGCGATTTTTTAGAAGTTGCTCATGTTTTTCCTAGTCAATCTAGGTTAGTACTCAGCTCTTGTTCAGCATCAAATTGCACACAATTGAGATAATGTGAATATATGTAACAATTCTAAATACCTGATATTCACAAGGCAACGCAATCAAATCACACTTTGAAACCTCAGTCTCATTGATCCCTGCTCAGTACAAATTCAGTACAAATTCAGTACAAATAGAGTTCGCATCTTGGTACGCCGTTTGCGGATGAAGCTTAGTCTTATGATGTTGGATGTTGGATGTTGGATATTTGGTGTTAGTCACTGGATACAGGAATTCACCTAGCAGGTGATAAATGATGAGGATGGTAAGAGAAAGTGAGGCAGTTGATAGAAAGAAACTAGGCGAAACAGGCCAATAATAGTGTGTACCACTTAAGCCTTCTGGATTGAAACAGACTAACGTGCAAGACAAAACTATTTACTGGTACTGATTTACCGGTACAACATTACAGGTATAGGAGTTTTTGAGGAGCAACAATCTTTGCTCCTCTTACGCTATGCTCTATGCTCAGTGCTCAGTGCCGCTTAAGCTTGATAACATCACAAACCGATTGCTTTAAGCATCAGGTTTAATGATATTAAAGTGGTTATAAGCTCTTGGTGTTGCGATTCTGCCTCTTGGCGTTCTTTGTATAAAGCCTTGCTGGATAAGGAATGGTTCAAGGACATCCTCAATGGTTTCTCGCTCTTCGCCAATGGCTGCAGCGAGGTTATCTAGGCCAACAGGCCCCCCCATAAATTTGTCGATAATCGCCAACAACAGTTTTCTGTCCATATAGTCAAAACCTTCAGCATCGACATCTAACATGTCCAGCGCAGCTTCTGCAATCACTTTAGTGACATCACCGCTATGTTTAACCTCGGCAAAATCTCGAACTCGTCTAAGTAAACGATTGGCAATACGCGGCGTACCACGGGAGCGTCGCGCAATTTCTACAGCGCCTTCGTCGTCGATGTCAAGATCCATGACTTTCGCTGAGCGTGCCACGATACTGGACAGATCTTTGACGTTATAAAACTCAAGCCTTAGCGGAATGCCAAATCGTGCTCTTAACGGCGAGGTTAACGCGCCTGCTCGTGTTGTCGCGCCAACTAAGGTAAAAGGCGGTAAGTCTAATTTAATCGAACGCGCAGCGGGGCCTTCACCTATCATGATATCCAGCTGATAATCTTCCATTGCTGGATATAAAATCTCTTCTACGACGGGGCTTAAACGGTGGATTTCATCGATAAATAACACATCATTTGGCTCAAGGTTTGTCAGCAATGCTGCTAAGTCGCCTGCTTTTTCAAGTACGGGTCCAGAGGTTGACTTGATATTCACGCCCATTTCATTGGCAACAATCATCGCCAATGTCGTTTTACCGAGTCCTGGTGGGCCGTAAATCAACATATGATCTAACGCTTCGCCGCGTTTTTGAGCCGCTTCAATAAAGATTTTTAATTGTGCACGAGTATCATCTTGCCCAGTATACTCATCCAACATCTTAGGTCGCATCGCACGATCAACCGCTTCAATTTCATCGCGCTCTATTATATTGGGTTGTATGAGTCGGTCAGCTTCAATCATCTATATTCCTTAAAGCATCGATTTCAATGCAGATTTAATCAGCGTCTCTGAACTCATGCCATCGGTATAAACCGATGACACCGCTTTACTCGCCTGTGCAGGTTTATAACCCAAAGACAGTAATGCTGCGATAGCGTCCTCTTCTGCTGTATTGACCACTACTGGCGCCTTGTAATTCGATTGCAACATAAACTCACGCTCTGAGCCTACAGAAGCTTCCATCAAGCTCTTTAATTTATCGCGCATTTCAACTAATAAGCGCTCTGCCGTTTTCTTACCCACACCCGGTAATTTTACCAGTGTGGCTATATCGTCACGTTCAACACAGACAACAAATTCACCCGCGGTCATACCCGATAAAATTGTTAATGCTAATTTAGGGCCGACACCGTTTGCCTTAATCAATAATCTAAATAGACTTCTTTCTTGTTTAGATACAAAACCATAGAGTAACTGCGCATCTTCTCTTACAATAAAGTGAGTATAAATAACCGCTTCTTGACCCAGTTCAGGCAGCTCAAAAAAACTGGTGAGCGGCATTTGGATCTCATACCCTACTCCAGAGACATCAACTAGCACCTCAGGTGCTTGTTTCTCAATTAATAATCCGCGTATACGACCTATCATTTATATCGTCCATATGTTCTTACACTGGCTCTGCCGCTAAGGGCGGCCAAACTTTGGCTAGTATGATAATGACACACTGCCACACCAAGCGCATCAGCCGCATCTGCTTGCGGCGCACTGGGCAGTTTCAGTAATTGCTGGATCATGTGCTGCACTTGTGATTTTTGCGCACGGCCAGTTCCGACCACTGCACTTTTAATCTGAGTTGCGCTATATTCGGCTACAGGTAAATTAGCTGCAGTTGCCGCAACGATTGCAGCGCCACGAGCTTGTCCGAGTTTGAGCGCTGAATCGGCATTTTTTGCCATAAACACCCGCTCAATAGCAAACTCGTCAGGCTGGTATTGTCTAATAATCTCGGACAAACCATCAAAAATTTGTTTCAAACGAATAGGGAGTTCATCAGAACTCGTTCGAATACAACCACTGCCAACATAAACTTGCTGTCGACCGACGCATTTAATGACGCCGTAACCTGTGATGCGGGATCCCGGATCGACCCCTAAAATTATTGCCATATAGGTTTTATTCCAGACCTTCCATCACTTCGTCAGAAATTTCTGCGTTATGATAAACTTCTTGTACATCATCATGATCTTCTAAGTTGTCGATTAAGCGTAAGAACTTAGGCGCAGTACTCGCATCTAAGTCCGCTTTGGTTGAAGGAACCATGGTCACTTCAGCATTAATTGACTCCAAGCCTGCAGCATCGAGGGCATCTTTGACGCGGCCAAAATCTTCAGGCGACATCAGTACGTCAATAGAGCCATCTTCATGGGTCACAACATCTTCAGCACCCGCTTCTAATGCGGCGTCCATGATTGTGTCTTCATCGACTCCTTCATAAGAGATGATCCCCTTTTTATCAAAAAGGTAGGCGACTGAGCCATCTGTGCCTAAGTTGCCGCCAGACTTACTAAACGCATTGCGCACACCAGACACGGTGCGGTTCTTATTGTCGGTCATTGTTTCCACCAGCACCGCAGTGCCGCCAGGCCCATAACCTTCGTAGATAATTGTTTCTAATACTTGGCCATCAAGCTCACCGGCTCCGCGCTTAATAGCCCGTTCAACGGTGTCGCGAGTCATGTTGTTTGATAGCGATTTATCAATGGCTGCGCGTAAGCGTGGATTAGAATCAGGATCTGAACCACCTTCTCGGGCAGCAACCGTTAATTCTCGAATAAACTTGGTGAACAATTTTCCGCGCTTTGCATCTTGTGCCGCTTTGCGGTGCTTAATGTTTGCCCATTTACTATGTCCTGCCATGTCTATCTCCTCAATTCATTCCTATACCCAAACAACCTATTCCACCCAACGACGCATATGTATTTCACGATCAACAAAGTGACTTTAGTATTAGTGCTTTTAGCATTAGTTATTTGTATTAGTGTTTTTTGTAGCTAGTGTCTTTTTGTATTGGTGACTCTAGTATTCGTAACTCTAGAATTAATGTCTTTATTTTAAAGTGGCTTGGGTATATTTAATCGAAAAAAAAGCCGAGTCTTAACTCGGCTCTTATGACGCTGTATTATTCAGCGTCTTTTGTGTCTTCTTTGGATTCTGCTTCTACAACACTGACGCCAAGTTCAGCTAACTGCACCGGATTTGCAAATCCTGGCGCGTTCGTTAACGGACAAGCCGCTGTCGTTGTTTTCGGGAATGCCATCACATCACGAATTGAGCTCGCACCAGTCATCAACATGATGATACGGTCAAGACCGAATGCTAGACCCGCGTGTGGTGGTGTACCGTAGCGCAATGCTTCAAGTAAGAAGCCAAACTTCTCGCTCGCTTCTTCGTCATTAATACCTAGAATTCTAAATACCGCAGACTGCATTTTGCTATCGTGAATACGAACTGAACCGCCACCTAGCTCACAGCCATTTAGTACCATGTCGTATGCATCAGAGATAGCAGCGATTGGATTCGCTTCTAGCTCTTCAGGAGTCATGTTACTTGGGGCTGTAAATGGGTGGTGCATTGCATGCAGCCCGCCATCAGATGTGCGCTCAAACATTGGGAAGTCAACAACCCAAAGTGGCTTCCACTCGCCTTGTAGCAAGTCAAAATCTTCACCCGCTTTTAGACGCAGTGCGCCCATCGCTTCAGCAACGATATTGGCTTTATCTGCACCAAATAGAATTAGATCGCCAGTTTGTGCGCCAGTGCGCTCAAGTAAGGCCTTAACCACATCTTCGCTTAGGAACTTAAGGACTGGAGATTGAATACCTTCCATACCTTTATCAAGATCATTAACCTTCATCCAAGCTAGACCTTTCGCGCCATAAATAGTGGCATACTTAGCGTATTCATCTAATTGCTTGCGTGAAAGCTTAGCGCCGCCAGGAATACTTAGTACTGCAACGCGACCTTCTGGATCATTTGCTGGGCCGTTAAATACCGCAAACTCGACTTCTTTAACGATGTCTGCAACATCAATAAGCTCAAGAGGGTTACGAAGATCGGGCTTATCTGAACCGAAACGACGCATCGCTTCTTCAAATGTCATTTTAGGAAACTCGCCTAAATCAACATTCAATAGCTCTTGGAATAAACCACGAACCATCTCTTCAGTCTTATCCATCACCTGAGTAGAGGTCATGAACGACGTTTCGATATCGATTTGAGTAAATTCTGGCTGACGGTCAGCACGTAAGTCTTCATCACGGAAACACTTAACGATTTGGTAGTAACGGTCAAAACCAGACATCATCAACAACTGCTTAAATAGTTGTGGTGATTGTGGCAGTGCAAAAAATTGACCTTTGTAAGTACGACTTGGTACTAAGTAGTCACGTGCACCTTCTGGTGTCGCTTTAGTTAAGATAGGTGTTTCAATATCTAAGAAACCGTTACCATCTAAAAAGCGTCTTACAGCACTGGTCACTTTAGAGCGGAACACTATACGGTCAGCCATTTCTGGGCGACGCAAATCTAAGTAACGGTACTTAAGACGTTGCTCTTCAGTGTTGTGCTGGTTTTTGTCCATGTTGATTGGCAATGGCGCAGAGCTGTTTAAAACAGTTAGCTCTAGACCTAAAATCTCAATCTCACCAGTACGCATATCCGCGTTAATCTGGCTATCAGGTCTTGCTCTTACAAGGCCTTTAATCTGAACACAAAATTCGCTGCGTAGTGTGCTTGCAACATCAAACACTTCAGGAAGGTCTGGATCATAAACAACCTGAACGATGCCTTCTCTATCACGAAGATCGAGAAAAACAACGCCGCCTAAATCTCGGCTGCGATTAACCCAACCCACTAGGGTCACTTCTTGACCTACGTGAGACTTATTGACGTCTCCACAATAATGACTGCGCATTTAACTCTTCCTTTATTCCGCAAAGCGATGTTTGAGGTTCTGGTTCAAAACAAGACAAAAGCGGCATTATAGAGAAATATTGCCGTTTTCCAAATAACTTCTCGACTAGTCGGCTAACTATCAAGCAATTTCAATTAAAAATTAATAAGTTCAGCGTATCTTAGCAAAACTAGCAGCTTCTATATGCCCCGCCGCCCGCATTTTTTGCACGATACATCCGTGTGTCCGCGGTTTTTAATAGCGCATCAATGCAATCGCCATCGTTTGGATAGATGGCAACACCAATACTGGCCGATGCAGATACGACTTGCTGATTAACAACAAATGGCTCTGACAAACTATTTAATAAATTATCAGCCACATCGCCAACCGACTCAAAGTCTTTAATTTCATTTAAAATGATAACAAACTCATCCCCGCCCAATCGGCCAACGGTATCCGAGCGGCGGATCCCTTTAATTAAAACCTTGCTAACATGCACTAAGTACTCATCGCCAGCATGATGACCCAAGCTGTCATTCACTTGCTTAAAGCCATCTAAGTCGATAAAGATCACCGCAAACTGTGCCGTGTCCCTTCTATGCATTAAAATCGCTTGCTCTAGTCTATCTTCAAGCAAACTCCGGTTGGGTAACTGGGTCAAACTATCGTGTTTAGCAAAGTGTGCCATTTTATTCTCAGCATCGATGCGTCTTGCTATTTCCTTGCGTAAACGTCGATTAGCTAATAATGCAGCAATAACAACGAGTGATAAAATAACGAAGACTACAATACCTAGCTTTAATCTATTTTCATACTCTTCACGGCCAAACTCAACCGTCTGAGACACCCATTTTTGATGGATTTGCTGTTGCCTCGTTGTATCAATGTTAGCCAAAACAGCATTGACTAATGGCAGCAGGGCCTTTTTACTATTGTGCACACCGATATGACTTCTCTGTTCTGCAAAGTCGACTAACATCGACATCTTCAAACTTGCAAACTTACCGCCTCGTATATTACTGCCCAGGTTAACGACCTTATCAATAAACACATCAGCCTGACCCTGACTAACAGCACTTAAACCCGCATCAATATCAGGCACTAAGATTAATTTCAGGCTAGGATACTTTCTCATTAATTCGCCAACAATATGGTAGCCTTCAATAACGGCGATTCGTTGACCGCTAAGCTCATTCAAACTAAAAATACTCACGCTATTTAATGATGTGACTAATCCCCAAGGTGAAGGCCAATAAGAATCTGAAAAGCCAAGTTGGTATTCACGCTCAGGGGTTATGGCGACACTGCCAGCCATATCAACGCTGCCTGAGACGAGCGCATCGAGCAGGCTTTGCCACTCATCGAACGCGATAGGCTCAATATTCAAGCCAAGTTCCTCACCAATAATACCAATAACATCACTGTTAATGCCGGCGTACTGACCCTCTTCGATAAATTCCATGGGATGCCAGTTTCGTAAAAAACCCACTTTAACGCTGCCTAATTCCTCGACTAAATTCTGCTGTTCGGCGGTCAAGTTTATCTGCATCTGCTGATTGTTATATATTCTATCTTCTGGGTTTAGCATCCACTTTCGCTCAATATCGGCTAACTCGACATTCGACATTTGCAAAAAACCAGCAGCAATACGCTCTGAAAACCCCACATCGCCACTTCGATTTAACACATATAAGTTGGTTTTAAATTCAAGGCCTGCATATTGATGAAAAAGCTCCCAACTCTGATTGAGTAATAGATAATGTTGTGTCCATGCTCCCGCTGCAACGAAGGCGGAGACATCGCCCTGCTTTGCCGCTTCTATCATGTCATCTACAGAAGAGAAATATCGAATATTGGTGTCAGGAAGGGCATCAATTAGCTCCTGTAAATATGGCGATGTCGGCGAGACCGCCACAACCTGACCTTTTAATTCGTCCAAGTTTTGTAAAGGTGTCTGAAAAGAAAATAAACGGCTAGTGACGCTATATATCTTATGGGCATGATTTAGGCCTGTTTGCATTGTCTCGCTTTCTGGATAGCCTAACTGCACATCCGCAATACCGCGTTTTACATTATCTATGCTCTGTTTCATGCTCCCCGGGACGAATCGGATCGGTAATCCCGTTTTCTCAGACCATAGTTTCCAGATATCCACCAGCAACCCATGTGGCAAGCCATCTGTGCCGATATCGGCATAAGGGCCTACTCCAGTTTGCATAGCGATAACAATATCATTTTGATAGCGCTTCTCCCCTAGCCATTGATGAGTATACTGCTCAATAAGCTCAGGTTTTATCAAAGCAAATCCATCCGCCACTTTAGCCGCTAACGCATGATTGGCTTTGTTAAATGTAGGATAAAAAGACAACTCAGAGATAGCCTTACGGTTTTCGATTGGAAACTTTATCGATATGGCATTATTAATTTGGCTTTCTCGCAAAAAGCCTTCTAAGCCAACAAATACCAGCACCTCTTCGGTCATTACGGCCTTAAGTAAATCGGTACGACTTTCAAAATATCGAAATGTTAGGTTAGGCTCTTGCTGCTTTAAAATCTCTATTTGTGCAGCACCGGCAACTACACCAATTTTATAAGGTCGAAGGTCTGCTAATGTTTGTGCCTTAGGTAACTGGTAATTGACATAGAGGAAACTATTTACACTGGTGATTTTAGGGGAAAAAGTAAACTCTTGCTCTCTGCTAACCGTTTTTGCCATACCTATATGTAAGTCCGCAGTCCCCTGCTTAATACTCTCGACGGAGTCTACCCAGTCAGTCGGTTTAAACACCACTTTGGTATTGGTTTGCCTCGACCACTCCAACCAGATATCAACTAACAGCCCACTAGGCTGGTTATTTTCATCGGTAAACTGAAACGGATAAGTGTCATTACTCATCGCAATGATAAGTGATTTAGTCTCTCTAACCGAGTCTGAATAAGCCGGAAATGTGACAAACATCGTCGCCATGGCGAGCAACATACAAGTGATAGTTTTCAATTACATTTCCCAAAAAGGTTAAATTTATGAGTGCATTTTGTTTAATTAGTGCTATTAGACAAAATTTTATGAGTAAATTCCAGTACTAGTCTTGCTGCTTACTGACATGATTAGCTAGAATGAAGTGTTGAACTCCCACTATTTGATCACATGAACTCTTCTACCGATAATCTCTTTGCCAAGCCTTATGAACAAGTCAGCGATTTTCAATTCGATGACAAAGTAGCCGGTGTCTTTAATGACATGATCAGGCGATCGGTTCCTGGCTATGGACAAATCATCAATACCATTGGTGATCTCGCCCAAAAGTATGCGGCGACTAATACTAAAATTTACGATTTAGGTTGCTCTTTAGGCGCGGCCACTTTGAGTATTCGCCGCCGAGTAGAAGGTCGTAATTGCCAAATTGTCGCGATAGATAACAGCGAATCGATGATTGAGCGTTGTAATGAGAATCTGTCGGCATATGTGAGTGAGACGCCTGTCGAACTCGTGTGCGGCGATATTCGCGATATAAAGATTGAAAATGCCTCTTTGGTGGTACTGAATTTCACCATGCAATTTCTTTCTCCTGATGATCGTGAAAGCCTGCTTACGAATATTTATGAAGGCCTGATCCCTGGTGGTTTATTGATACTGTCTGAAAAACTGTACTTTAAAGAAGATAAAATTCAATCGACTTTAGATGACTTACACCTCGATTTCAAAAGAGCAAATGGTTACAGTGAGTTAGAGATCAGTCAAAAACGCAGTTCATTAGAAAACGTGATGAAACCTGATACACTAGCTGAGCATGAAAATCGGATCAGATCACAAGGTTTTAGCCAGTTCAGCGTTTGGTTCCAGTGTTTTAATTTTGCATCTATGGTGGCAATTAAGTGATTAGTTTTAGTTCTTTCTATAAACAGATTTCAGACTCAAGCCTACAACATTGGCTTGAGACTCTTCCGTCAATTCTCGGCCAGTGGCAGCGAGAACATAAGCACGGCTCCCTCCCTAAGTGGGAAAAAGTACTTAATAAACTGCATTACCCAGAAGCCGATATCATCGACTTTAAAACGAGCGTCAAAATTGGCTCAGGTGAGCAGCTTAGCGATGGTGAAAGGCAGAAACTTGAAAATCTATTAACCATTTTTAAGCCTTGGCGTAAAGGTCCGTACTCACTCCATGGAGTAGAAATCGATACCGAGTGGCGATCTGACTGGAAATGGGAGCGTGTCGTTCCGCACATATCTCCTTTAGAAAACCGCACAGTATTAGATGTGGGTTGCGGCAGTGGCTACCATATGTGGCGCATGTTAGGTGAAGGTGCCAAGCACGTGGTCGGTATTGACCCATCACCGTTGTTTATGTGCCAGTTCGAAGCGGTCAAACGACTTGCGGGTAACGATCACCCTATTCACTTCTTACCGCTGGGAATTGAAGAGCTACCCGCTTTAGATGCATTCGATACTGTATTCTCTATGGGCGTGCTCTATCACCGCCGCTCACCCATTGATCATATATTCCAACTGCGAGATCAACTACGGGTTGGGGGTGAGTTGGTACTAGAAACTTTAGTTATCGATGGCGATGAAAATACCGTGCTCATGCCAACGGATAGGTATGGCAAGATGAATAACGTGTGGTTCTTACCTTCAGTTGAAATGCTCATGCTTTGGTTAAAGAAGTGTGATTTCACAGACATACGTTGTGTCGATGTTGATGTCACTTCACTTGCCGAGCAAAGAAGTACACCATGGATGCCAAATGAATCATTAGTTGATTATTTAGATCCTAATGATGTTAGCCTAACAGTTGAAGGCTATCCGGCGCCAAAACGAGCCACAATTATTGCCACCAAGAATCAGCCAAATAAAGATTTAATCTAGCAAATAGTAAATGGGAAGCACTATGTTCAAGCAGATAATTTGTATTGCCGCAATCACAGCCGTCATTTCAGGTTGTGCAACGACCAAAGAAACTAACGCACCGATCCCAGTAGATGCTGCGGTGCTACAAGCCAGTTTAACCAATCAAGAAAGCAATATACTTGGTGCAATCGATACCTGTAACCAGGCTCAAGCTGCAGGGCTTGCATCACTAACTACTCAAATTGATGATCTCAATACAAAAATTGCTCAGCTGAACGTTAAGGAAAAAACGGCGGTCGTCCCAGTGGTTGCACCGGTACAGTGCCCCCCTTCACCTATTGGTGACAAATTTATGTTAGGTGCGCTAGAAAATGTCTATGTCGACGAAGTAAAGGCCAGTTTCAATACCCGTATCGATACGGGTGCTGAATCGTCCTCCCTCGATGCACGCAATATCATTTTGTTTGAAAGAGATGGCAGCCAGTGGGTTAGGTTTGACGTGTTTACTCAAGGAGATAAACAGCCAGCAAAAACGTTTGAATCAAAAGTCGAACGTTTTGTAAGAATTAAACAGGACTCCGATGAGAAAAGTGATCGTCGACCTGTTATTCACGCGCACCTTGAAATTGGCCAATATAAAGCGGAAACCGATCTAAACCTGAGTGACCGTAGCCATTTAGAATACCCTTTGCTACTTGGACGCAAGTTTATGCAAGACATCGCTGTCGTCGATGTTGGCCAAACCTATATCCATGGAAAAAAACAAGACGCTCAGCCGTCTAAAACGAAAAAATAGGATAAATGCAAATGCATTCTAAAAAACCCTTTTACATTTTAGTGGCGTTACTGTTTATTAGCGGCATCGCCGCAAGTGTCTACCGTGGAATTGAACACAGCGTACCATTTTTACCCGGTAAACAAGTTCAGAGCTGGGCAGTCGATGCTAAAGTTAGCTTTCAAGGAACCGGTGAGCCTGCTGAAGTCTCTTTCTCTTTACCTGAAGATCCAGCCTATGAAATTTTGGTTGAAAACGCCACATCACCAGGATATGGCTTAACGATTACTGATAACGCGATTGATCGCCGCGCTATCTGGTCCATTCGTCGAGCAGTTGGTACCCAAGATCTGTATTATAAAGTGACCCTGATCCCGACGGGTCAAGATAAGCTGATAGCTGAGAAAAACCCTACAACGCCTGTTGCATATATGTGGCCAGCGACAGAACAAGCTGCGGCAGAGCAAGCTATCGAAGAGGTTTGGTCTAAAAGCGCGACCAATCTTTCTTTTGCACAGCAGCTAAATAAAGATTTAAATGCCAATGAGCGTAGCCAGAACATAGAGCTGCTGCTAACCAGTAACTCGCCAAGTAAACTCTTCATCAGAATGCTGCACAGCAAAGGGATCCCAGCGAAAGAAGTTAGCGGTCTTTATCTTGAAGATCAACGCCGTAGGCAACAATTGTCTAACTTTGTTGAAGTGTACAATGACGGTCAATGGCATCTGTTTAATGCCGAAGATGGCAGCCAAGGTCGCCCTGATAACTTACTGCTATGGGACCGAACAGGCACATCGGTACTTGATGTTATCGGCGGTGTTAACTCACAAGTTAACTTCTCAATGTTGCAAGATACTCGTTCTGCTTTAGCCACTGCTATTGATGTCATGAAAAATGATAACGCTTTAGATTTTTCTCTTTATCAGTTACCCCTAGAAGAGCAGAGTCTATTTAAAGGCATTTTGTTAATACCGATTGGCGTATTAATGGTTGTGTTCCTTCGCGTCATCATTGGCATCAAAACCTCTGGCACCTTTATGCCAGTATTGATTGCTTTAGCATTCATTCAAACCACCCTCATAACCGGATTGATTGGGTTCCTACTGATTGTCGCCTTTGGTTTGATGATCCGCTCATATCTGTCGGAGCTCAACCTCTTGCTCATATCGCGGATCTCTGCGGTGATCATTGTTGTTATCGGTATTATTGGTTTATTTACTCTATTGTCTTATAAGTTCGGACTGAGTGAGGGATTAACCATTACCTTCTTCCCAATGATTATTTTGGCATGGACCATTGAGAGAATGTCTATCCTTTGGGAAGAAGAAGGTCCTAAAGAAGTGGTCATACAAGGCGGCGGCAGTCTGTTTGTTGCCACACTGGCTTACTTAGCGATGAGCGCGACTTGGGTACAGCATTGGGTATTTAACTTCTTAGGTATTCACTTGGTGATCTTGGCGCTAGTGTTACTAATGGGTCAATACACTGGATATCGCTTACTTGAGCTTAAACGCTTCAAGCCTTTAGCTGGAGAAAAGTAATGTTTCTAGCGAACCCTTCAGCCTTAAAGCACAACGGTGTGCTTGGTATGAACAAGCGTAATATCGACTATATTGGTCGCTATAACCCACGTAAGTACTACAAACGAGTCGATGACAAATTAACTACCAAGCAATTAGCCCTTGCAAACAATATTGCGGTACCGGATTTAATCGGTACAGTGTCAGAGCAACATGAGATTGCCGATATTCCTGCGATGGTTAATGACAAAGACGGCTTTGTCATTAAGCCATCGAAGGGATCTGGCGGTAAAGGGATTTTGGTTGTCACTAAAGTCGAACATGGTCGTTACTACAAGCCAAATGGTCAAGAAGTCACGCCTTCAGAAGTCTATCGACATGTATCAAACGTGCTCAGTGGGCTATTTTCTCTTGGTGGAAAGCCAGATGTCGCCATTGTTGAGGGCTTGATCCAATTTGACCCTGTATTTGATGGCTACTCTTACGAAGGTGTACCAGATATTCGTCTGATCATCTTTAAAGGCTTTCCCATCATGGGAATGTTACGCCTATCGACTGCAGCGTCAGATGGTAAAGCAAATCTACACCAAGGCGCAGTGGGCGTGGGGATCGACATCGCAACAGGCAAAGGTTTACATGCTGTGCAGTTCGATCAGCCCGTTGACTTTCACCCTGATACGCAAAAGAAGTTGATCTCAATTGCTGTCCCGCAGTGGGATACCCTGCTGCATACTGCATCTATGGCTTATGAAATGTCGGAGCTTGGCTATCTTGGAACCGATATGGTGCTGGATAAAAACAAAGGCCCACTTTTGCTAGAGCTTAATGCCCGCCCAGGTCTTGCCATTCAAATCGCAAATGGCCGTGGTATTTTGCCAAACCTACGTCATGTTGAAAGTATGGGCAACCATAACATGACAGTGGCAGAACGCGTGGCATATGCAAAAATACATTTCAGTGCCAACAGCTAAACACGTTAAATGGCTTTTTAGTCCGCTTTTCATTGTTATCTGTTGGTTCAACACGGCAGCTCATGCTGCCGTGTCGCCTATCCCGATCTTAGTAGAGCAGTGCCTAAGCTATAATTTCCCCGCCCAGCAATCCAGTACTCACTCTGATAAAACATCCGTTCCTCAATACGATAGTAATACACAAGCTATTGAGCTTGAACGTGATTTCATCGGATTTTTTAATATCAACGATAGAATTAAGTACTACCGGCAATTTCCTCTTTCTTATACAGATCGGGAGTTGTTACTTCAGTGTCAGTTATATTTAGCCGATGAATTAGCCCTATACTTTCAATCCACGCAATTTCAATCTACACGATTTAAACTCGCTGATAGTCACGATCCCGCGATTCAAGCTCTAGTGATGCGAATAAATCGCCTCGCTAAAAATACCGAGCGCCCTAAATACAAGGCTCAGTTACATACTGCTCAAGCGGCTTTTAAACAAGGCATTAGCAGTCAATCCCTTAGCCTTAATTTCTTTAATAACGACTGTAAACTGGCTTCAGTTGAGCCAGCAACAGACTTTAACGGTTCACTGGCAAACTATTTAATTCAACAACCAAGTGAGCAGTGCAGAAAACGTGTTTGGCAAGCCTATCAGGCCCGTGCATCGCATAAAAATTACAGTTCGTTAAATTTAATCACTGAGTTACGTCAGCACCAAGCCGAGCTCGATGGGTTTAGCGATTACAGTCACGAGGTGTTGCACCAGCAATGGTTGTCGACACCAGAATTAGTCAAACAGTTTCTACAAACACAAACTCAAGCAATCAATATTGCTCCTTGGGATCTTGGCTTAACTTTATCAAAGGCGACACCTACCCCGGTTAACACCATGGCATCGATGCAGTTACTTCAGCTGCTAGCAGATGCATTACAAACATTTTCGATTACAATGACAGCTGTTAATGAAAAGCTGTATCGAGTCTGGTTAGATGGGCGTCTTCTGGGGGATATCTATTTAACTGAAGGTAATAAAACCCGAGTAAAACCAATTCGACAGCTAGTGGTAGGCCAACAATTTGGTCAGTTCGAGTTGATAGTAAAACCTGAACTTAAAACTTATCAGCAGCAAAGCGCTGTGATTGAGTCGGTGGCAAGCATCATCACCCAACTGGCAAGTGGACAGAAATTTTATCTGCCAAATACCATCGGGGAAACTCAAGATACCGCTCAAATCGACACGCTATGGTTACAACAGTACCTTAAGAGTCAACTTCTACCAGAATTAAAGCAAGACAGTAGAGAGTCGGTATTGCTGCAATATGCCCAACAGCTACACATATTTAGGGCTAAAGTGGCTATCAATACCTATTTAGCGGCTAACAGCCCTCTTAAATTCGATCTTAACCAAGCATTTACGCAAGCCTTTGCAGCCCAATGGGATCAAGTCGATGACGCAGCTTATACGTTTAGCGCCCTTGTATTTGAAGGGCCGCTTTATTACCAAAAAATCTGGCAAAAAGCAGTGGCTAACTATATTTACCATTCGACAAAAGACTGTCAGAATCAGAAACTTGTATTCGATTATTTAGTGGTTAATGAATCAGCTAATGACATTGCTAGCATTTTTGAGCAGTTATTAGGTGAGCCAGTGACTAATGACTCACTTATCAAAAGGACTCAACATGCCTTCAATCCTCAAGATCAGCACCCTCGCCGCTGCACTATTTTGCGCCAATAGTTTAGCCGCAGACCTTGCTGTTACAGAGTCAACTAAGGCTCAAGTGTATCAAGGGATCAAAAGTAATCTCGAAGAGCACCTATTTGAAATGCCTCCTCGCGTGCAGGGCCATTACGGTATTCGCCAATACCGCATGACCGGAGATCCCAAATATGCCAATTCAGCGCTGGTTGATCTTTATGTCGTCACCGAAGCGCAGGCCTTCTATGCTTGTAACCTAGATAAGCCTGACTTCATTAGCGAACAAGCAGAACAAGCCATATCTGTACTAGGTAAAGGCCCACGAGCTAAAGCCCGTAAAAAAGCACTACAATCTTTTCCTGAATTTATCTTTTATACCGACGTACTACTTCGTTACTCAAGCCGGATCAATGAGTTTGGTTTTGACGGCCCTTGCCACGATAAATTAACGGCGGTTTTAAAAAAGGCTGACTTAAAAACAGGCCTAACCGATAAAGCCATGATAGAAACCTGGGCAGCTCAGCTTGTTAACTATGTGTATTGGGCAAAACAGATAGGTGTTGGCGACTATTTAGCGGACTATAAAAAAGCCTTTATTGAGGTCTACCCTGATAATCAAGACGCAAAATTAAATAAAAAACAGTACCGTAATAAACTCTATGGTATGACCCACTTTATCTTTGCCGACAGTGAGTATTATCAGCACAATGTCGATCCGAAGGAGTTTGCTTGGATTTTAGATCACTTCGAGAACAATATTGACCGCATTTTAAAAGATGCTACAGATGACATTATCGCTGAAGTAGGCATCAGTTTTTTACTCGCAGGAAAGCCGAATCATCCTGTTGTTAAAAAGACCCAACAACATATTATTAATGCCTACAATACTCAGGAGCAGATCATTCCATCACCACGAGGCAATCCAGATCTTGTTATCGGTGAGCATCGAAATGTACTGGCAATGATGCTACTCGATTGGCCTGAAAATTTACACAAAGGACCTTATCTATCTGAGCTTAAGGCAACTAAGAAATATTTGCCAAAGCAGGTCACACCAATTAAAAAATAGGGATAACAGATAACAAAGCTCTTAAAGGCTTTGTTATCTGCCCATTGCAACTAGCACATAAAGCGGATTTCACGAGTCTTGAGTGATTATGGATAGAGCAAAATCAACCTTAGAGCAGTGGCGTATACTGCAAGCTGTCGTCGACTTTGGCGGGTACTCACAAGCTGCCGAAAAACTGAATAAAAGCCAATCGTCGCTTAACCATGCTGTTGCCAAATTACAGTTTCAGCTTGGCGTGCAATTACTCGAAGTTAAAGGACGCAAAGCCTACTTAACCGAATGTGGAGAAGTGTTATTACGTCGCTCAAGACACATTACTCAATCAGTCAATGAGCTAGAGGTGTTAGCGAACAACCTAGAAACTGGCTGGGAGCCTTCCTTAACCATTGCCCGTGAAATTATCTACCCAATGGAACACCTAGTTGCTGCTCTGAGCGATTTTCTGCCTGTAAGCCGTGGGACACGAGTCACTGTGCTCGATACCGTTATTACTGGAACGACGGAACAGATTAGCGAACAAAATGTTGATTTAGCCATTTGTGGTGGCCCACCACCTCAAGGCTATTTAGCTGAACCATTATTAGATATCGATTTGTTATTGGTTTGCCACCCTTCTCACCCACTGGCACAGATGAAAGTCATCGAAGATGATCAAACTCTGGCTCAGCATTTACAAATCGTGATTAAAGACACGAGTCTTACTCCACTGAGCGAACTTGGTTGGCTCAAGGCTGAGCAGCGCTGGACGGTGAGTAATTTTCATGAAGCCATTACCATTTTAGAAAGAAATATCGGATTTTGCTGGGTTCCAGAGCACCAAGTTAAACAGTACATTGAAAATAATCAGCTAGTTAAATTAAATCTCAAAGGTTCAAGTAAGCGTAAAGTTACACTCAGTTTAGTGATCCCAAATAGAGATAAACAGGGCCCAGCAAGTGAGTTACTGGAGTCGCTAATCAAAAGGCATCATCAGGTGATAGAAGATTGTATCGATATGACTAAAAATAAAGGCCAACCCTAGGGCTGGCCTCTTAACGAGAAACACTCAGGTTAATCTGACTCTCATTTAACGATTAATGTCTAACTGTGTTTGTGCTTGTAACATTTGTTGTTTCAAGCCGCTATAGTCATCAGCGCTAAAGTTAACGTGACCAAGCTTACGGTTAGGTTTAGGGACCTTATTGTACCAGTGCAGACTGGAAGTGGCAGTAATGCTATCCAGTGGCGGTTTAGCTGTACCCAATAGATTAAGCATCCCCACCTTACCTTGAACCCGGCTCTCGCCTAGTACCAGCCCCGCAATTGCTCGGATATGATTTTCAAACTGACAGGTTTGACTACCAAGCTGTGTCCAGTGGCCACTGTTATGAACTCTTGGCGCTAGCTCATTTACCAGTAACTCTCCATTAACCACGAATAACTCTATAGCGAGCACACCAACATAGTCTAAATGATGGGTTATACGCCTAAAGTAATCCTCTGCAGCGGCTGTCATTGCAGGTGTAAGGTTTTCAGCTGGTGCCGTCGACGCAATTAAAATGCCATTATCATGGCGATTTTCGGTTAATGGATAGCAAGTAATGTTTCCCTGCTTATCTCTTGCACCAATAATTGATACTTCACGTTCAAAACCGATCCACTCCTCAGCTAAATAAGAGTCTGGCACCAGGTGAGTGGCAACCGAATCAAGATCATCTTGAGTTTTGATCACCCATTGGTTTTTACCGTCATACCCTTCTTCGAGCGACTTAATAACCAAGGGGAAGCCTAGATGCGTACCAAGCTCGTTGATACTTTCACCATGAGAAAAAGCGGCGCAAGGTATATGTAGCTCAGACAACAACTGCTTTTCGGCGATACGGCTCTTACAACGAGCAACACTGTCAACATTTGGACTGGTAGTGCAAAGTGCTGATAGCGCAGTTAACAAACTTAAATCAACTTGCTCCTTTTCAACAGTGACCACATCAGGATGTCCAAGAGCGGCATATAATTGATTCACATCATCATCAATAGACCAATTCAAGATCTTACCAAGACCATTTACACAAGCCGTATCAGTATTGGCTCCGGTATCATTAATAAAGCTAAATTTGATCCCCAGAGGCAAACCCGATAACGCCATCATTCGCGCAAGCTGACCGCAACCAATAATGGCAATATGCATTATTCAACCTCCAGCGGTACACCCGCTGTTTGCGTGGCGCGCCAATCACAAAGTCGCTTAGTTAGCGCTTTATCTGCCAATGCCAATATTTGTGCAGCCATGAGCCCTGCGTTATACGCCCCGGGATCACCAATGGCTTGCGTCGCGACAGCCACACCTTTTGGCATCTGTACTATCGACAATAAGCTGTCCATACCTTTAAGCGCTTTACTTGATACAGGAACCGCAATCACAGGTAGATGGGTCATGGCAGCTGTCATGCCAGGCAAATGCGCAGCACCACCCGCACCAGCAATAATCACTTCGACTCCATTGCTTGCAGCTTGCTGACTAAATTCAACCAAACGCTCGGGTGTTCTGTGTGCAGATACCACTTGAGCGTGATACTTAATACCGAGCTCTTCAAGGACTAGAGTGGCATTTTTCATCGTTGGCCAGTCACTTTGTGACCCCATGATAATAGCGACTTTGACAGGTTCCATAATTACCTCTTTATTGGTTAACCATAATGTGAACAATGCATAAGTAGGAATGCCTACCGACACATAAAAAGGGAACGCAACAGCTAATGAATAAGTAATAGATTGGGTGCGATGTTGCGCAGTGTGCCAGAATTGTTTTATATATGAAAATAGATGTTATCATGTTTATATATAGATAAATAACTATAAAGTTCAAATTATGTCTTTACGTTTGCAAGCCCATATGGGGACCCTAAGACAGTTAGAAATATTACTGGCTGTATATGACTCTGGCACTGTGAGCGGTGCTGCCCTGAACCTGCATCTAACTCAACCGACAATCTCGATGCAATTAAAGAAGTTAGCAGAGGTTATAGGCTTGCCTTTGTATAATGTCATTGGCCGTAAAATCGTCTTTACCGAAGCGGGTCTTGAAGTGGTTAAAACCGCGACCGAGGTACTGGGTAGTTTCGCACGACTCGAGAGTTCACTATCCGATTTAGGCGAGCTGAAATCGGGAACGTTAAGGCTAGCAGTCGTCACCACATCAAAATATTTTATCCCTCACTTATTGGGGCCATTTTGCGAACGGTATCCCAATGTCGATGTACAGCTAAATGTGGGCAATCGACAACAAATTATCGAGCGTTTAAAGCAAGGCGTTGATGACTTCTACGTGTTTAGTCATCCTCCAGCGGATCTCAACACTGAAAGTATTGAGTTTTTTAATAACCCCTTAGTTGCTATCGCTCATGAAAACCATCCATTTTCGAAGCTAAAATCGTTATCACTCGATAAACTCAGTCAAGAACCCTTTTTAATGCGAGAAAACGGTTCTGGTACCCGTTTAGCCATCGAACATTTTATGGAGAAGCAAGGGGTTAACTTAAATATTAAAATGACTATCGAGAGTAATGAAGCCATCAAGCATTCGGTCATGGCAGGCTTAGGGATCAGTATTTTGTCTGCCCATACACTCGTGTTTGGTGGTAATGCGGGGTTAACGCAGCTCAAGGTTAACTCATTACCGATTAACTCAAATTGGTATTTTTTGTGGTTGAAGTCGAAAAGGCAAACCGAGATTGCACAGGCTTTTCTTCGACATGTTGAAACCGACGGACGCCGCATGTTAACGCAATTAAATCGCCACCCCTTATACCAATCAGTATAAGAAGTTGTTCAACGCAGAAGTAGGCAACCAAAAACGCTCCAGAATGGCGAGTTTTAGCGGCTCTGATACTGTGTTAACGAGCTTAAACGTAGAATTACTATGCGCTTCACTCCTTGCAGACCACATCGTCTAGTATGTTCCCGACATACATAAGACATTTCATCCATCCCTGGAGGTCAGATGTGGTGAATGTCATTGCACTTTAATATTACGCCTTGATACTGCAGCTTAATCTAGTACCTAGATATTACGATATTACACCTTGATATTAATCAAGCTGCCTATCATATCTGATGCTGTTTGGATCACCTCAGCCGACGCCTGGGCATGAATCACCGCTTGAGTTGCATCAACTAATGCTTGCGTTGTACTGCTTGGCATACTGACATTGTCAACCGTCGTCGTGCCTGCAACTGATTGGCTCGCACCGGCAACATCAATCGTCGCTTGGGTTAAGTCTGTCTGCGCCGCTTGAAATCCATTGTGCCCAGAAATGATACTCGGTAGGATCTGCATTATTTTCTCCATAGCAAACAATTTAGTAGCACAATTATCAAGCAAAAATTTAAAGAAGTACAGTTTATACCAATTGTAAAAAAACAGACCGCTAACAATCATTGACCCAATCGATGAATAAAGATTCATTGTTCTGCTAATCTTAGAAATAGCCTTTAAGTCACTAAAATGATACGGTTATCACATAAATACAAGAAATTGGAAATAGCGCAATCTTGCGAGGAGATCTCTAATGAAAAAAGCGAGAATACTGGTCGTAGATGACGATCCTGTCTGCTCAAGCCTTTTATTATCTATCTTAGGCGATGACTACCAAGTCACAACCGTTAATTCAGGTGATGATGTTACTGATATTGCCAATATCCAGCGCCCAGATGTTATCTTTTTAGATATTATGATGCCGGGTAAAAACGGTTATCAGGTACTGAAAGATTTAAAAGAAGATCCACAAACCTCTATGCTACCCGTCATTATCGTGAGCGCCCTTTCGGAACAGTCTGATGAAAACCTTGCATTAAGGATTGGTGCTGACGGCTATATAGCCAAACCTATCACGCCATCAAATGTGTATGAAGTACTTAAAAAGCAGCTCTAACCAAACCTACTTCTAAATGACAAAGCACCAAAGTACAGCTTATGTTCCACAGCTAATTGCTAGTGAAGTATTCCACTAGCGAAAAAGCGGCATTTACACTGTCTGCTGCACAGCTTTATCGTAATGGCTTATTGTTAAGACGTGAGTCTAATCAACTCAGCGCATAGGCAAACACCATAGCGAGCCGTTTAATGCAGCTCAAGGTAAAAGTGATCAGGGTGTAACGTTTTAACTTAGGAAATAGCTCTCGACAAATCACCTGCTTATCTTGGAATACACCGATGTTACTAATCGGAAGCAATAAGGCTTTAATCTGATACGTTTGCTTAGCAAACGTCACAGAATAGCGCTTATAAGGCAGCCATAAGAACTTTTTAAACACGATATTGCCTTCACAGCTCACCCTTAATGTTCCCGATAAACTATGGTAATCGAACTTAACTTGATGACCACTTAGCTCAAGGGTTTTATGATGTTTAAACCAACTCATGGTAAATCCTTTTTATGTCGCTTCCATATGACTATGCACTTGGCTAATGAATAACTTACCTAAACTGACATTTACCTAAACTGATATATCAAACAAGCTCAAATTATTCATCTTGCCTATATGTGCTACCAATATGTACCATCTATATATTTACACCGCCATCACCAACCTGTTTCCCAGTCTTTCCAAACCGGGTTAACTCCACGTTGCAGCATGGCGTTAGCAACGGCTTGTGGCGTCCGTGCATCACTAATTTCAAACTGATCGAGCTCAGTATTAGGTTCAACATAACCGCCAGGCTGAGTTGAACTGCCCGCACTAACATTCGTCACACCGAGTCCGAACAAATTATCTCGAAGCTTAGGCGTTTCTCGTGTCGATAAACTGATCTCTAGCTGCTGATTAAACAAACGAAAAGCACAGATCATCTGTACCAAGCCTTTGTCTGTTAATTCCACTTTAGGTGACACCCCGCCAGTACAAGGTCTGAGTCGCGGCAGAGAGATACTGTAACGACTTCGCCAATAGGTTTTCTCTAGGTAATCGAGATGGTACCCCATTAACAATGCATCCAAACGCCAATCATCTAAGCCTAACAACACACCTAATCCGATTTTATCAACCCCAGCCCGAGCGACTCTATCGGGTGATTCAAGCCTATACACAAAGTCCTTCTTTTTTCCTCGAGTATGATGTTCGGCATAAATCACAGGGTTATACGTTTCTTGATACACCATCACCGCATCAAGCCCCTCACTCACTAACTCTCGGTAATCTTGCTCGTCAAGCGGCTGTACCTCCATGGCCACGTGGCTAAATTGCTCACGAACCAAAGGCAGAACTTGTTTAAAGTAATCTAGTCCTACTTTAGTTTCGTGCTCACCCGATACCAGTAAAATAGAATCGTATCCCATAGCTTTAATTAAGCGCATCTCATCTGACACCTCATCATTAGACAAGGCCTTGCGCTTAATTTTATTACTCATCGTAAAGCCACAGTAATCACATTCATTGGCGCAAAGATTAGATAGGTAAAGCGGAATATACATGCCGACACTTGCACCAAAGCGCTGCCGAGTGAGTGCCGCCGACAGCTGCGCCATCTGCTCAAGATATGGCTCAGCAGCTGGTGATAATAGTGCCAATAAACTATCTAAATTACCCGCAGCCTGATGCAACGCCCGCTCAACATCGTTTGCGGTTTGCGAATAGAGTTTCAGCTTAAGCTCTGAGCGAGACAGCTTTTTAAACACATCAACAAAACTTTTTTGCTGCTCTGTTTGAGGATTTTTCTGACGTTGGTTATTCATTTAAAAACCCTGTTAACGGGCTGGTGTGATGTGCTTGATGACTCACTGCGCCGAGCCCTGCCATATAGGCTTGTCTGCCGGTATTTACCGCTTGTGCGAAGCAGCGCCCCATGGCAACAGGATCAGAACTGCTGGCAATCGCAGTATTAACGAGCACTGCATCGGCCCCCAGCTCCATAGCATGAGTGGCTTGTGACGGTGCGCCAATTCCAGCATCAACAATCACTGGTACTTTAGCTTGCTCAATAATGATCTTTAAAAAGGTTTCGGTGGCTAATCCCTGATTTGATCCTATCGGGCTACCCAGTGGCATCACTGCAGCGCAGCCCACCTCTTCTAAACGTCGACAAAGCACTGGATCTGCATGAACATATGGCAAAACCACATAACCTTGTTCACATAAAATCCGCGCCGCTTCTAAGGTTTCGATAGGATCTGGCATTAAATACTTAGGGTCAGGGTGGATCTCAAGCTTAATCCAATTAGTGCCTAACACCTCTCTCGCCAGATGGGCCGCAAAAATCGCTTCTTTGACGTTGCGAGCCCCTGCCGTATTAGGTAGAAGTTTTACGCCACTGTCTAACAATGGTTTTAATATATTGTCGCTGCCAGTCTTAAGATCCAGTCTTTTAACCGCCAGTGTCACCAGTTGGGATTGAGATGCTTCAATGGCGGCCAACATGGTTTCTGGCCCAACGAACTTACCTGTACCGGTAAATAATCGTGATTCAAATTGATGTTCTGCAATCGTTAACATTTTAGCCTCCGGCTACGACAGAAAAGAGTTCTAGTTTATCGGCTGTTTTACACTGCGTAATAGGCCAGCTTTGTCGAGGTACAACCTCTGCGTTAAGCGCAGCCGCTATCGCCTTTATCTCAATGCCTTGTGCCAGACTATAAGCTTCGATCACAGCCTGTAGTGTTGTGTGGTTAGCGAGCTGCTTAACTTCATCATTGATACTGATTGAAATGCCACGGCAGTCTTTCTGTTCATCATTATTATTAACTTGCTGCATAAAATTGCTCCACAGATTAGCCCCTCGCTGTACAAAATTGAGCTCGAGGCTAATCATTCTCGGTTAATACTTTCCGGTTAAGACTTATCGCCTAATACTTCCCAATTAAAACTTCCCGATTAAGATTTCTCGGCTAATACTCAACGGTTAATAATTGACGGTTTTAATACGGCATACTGAACAGTCTTTATTGCGTGGAACCGTCGCTTCTCGCCAGCTAAATTGGTTACCATCGAAACGAAATAACTTACCGACGGTCTCTCTACAACCTAATAACTGTTGCAGTGCAATCAAAGCTTGCATCGATGCCAGTACGCCTACCATAGGTCCTAATACCCCCACGGTTTGACAGCTTTGACTAACTTGCATATCTGCAGGGAATAGACAGTGATAACAACCAGATTGTGGGCTATATTGCTGGTCTATATGCAATAATTGTCCTTGAAAGTGTGCTGCCGAAGCTGACACCAAAGGCAACTCATGACTCATTGCAAACCCATTAATCAATTGGCGGGTATCAAAGTTGTCACTGCAATCAAGTAATAGATCATATTGGTCAACATCTGTGTTAAGCACTTGCTTGATATTGTTTTTCATCAAGTGTTCAGTAACGGCCTTTAACTTGACGTGAGTGTATGCTTGGCCAAGCTTTTGCTGTGCCACTCGCGCTTTTTTATACCCAATATCGCTGACCGTAAATATCAGCTGCCGTGGAAGGTTTGATAACTCAACCTCATCACCATCCACCAGCGTTATGCGGCCAACGCCTGCAGCGGCTAGGTACTGAGCAGCTAAATTACCTAACCCTCCAATACCGATTACGGCAACATGCGCATTAGCCAGTGAGACCTGTCCAGCCTCACCCACTTCGGGTAGTAGGACCTGCCGTGAATATTGCAGAAAGTCGCTATCGCTTAACGCGTTGCATACCCCTTTGGTCATTGTCATTTTGATATTCCCGTCATACCGACTCATGCCATGCTTGGGTTAACGTGTTAAATGCGGACGCTGGATCTTCTGCTTCAGTCAAAGCCCGTACAACAGCAATATCATCTACGCCAGTCGCCTTAACACTTTCAAGCCTTGAGGCATCTATCCCCCCAATCGCGACGATGGGTAGCTCCCCCTTCATCAATGACACGTACCTTGCAAGCTTTGCTAGCCCCTGCGGTGTAGAGGGCATCACCTTGGTCGATGTAGCAAATATATGACCAAAAGCGATATAGGACGGGCTGTGCTGCTTAGCGAGCAAAATCTCAAAATAACTATGGCTAGACAAACCAAGTGCCATATTCGCCTCAGCTAACTGCTTAAGATCACAGTCCATTAAGTCTTCCTGACCCAGGTGCACACCGTACGCTTGATGCTTTATCGCCAGTAACCAATGATCATTAATAAACACTCGCGCCTGGTAATCACGCCCCAGCGCAATGGCTTGAATTATCTGCTGCTCCAAAGATTGAGACTTCAATGCAAGCTCTTTGGGATCTTTTAGCCGAAGTTGTATAGTTCTCGCTCCAGCTTTTAACAGCGTTTCGAGTAAAACCACATCTGCTACAACCGGGTACACGCCCAAAGCTGCATTAATCTTTTTAAAACCATTGAGCTCGCCTTCTCTAGTTAGCTCATTATTAGCCAATGAACAGGGTAAGTGGTCTTGCTCGGTGACTTGTTTGATATAAGGGAATAAGTTGATCTCCCTTGGCCACGCCGTTCTTTTTAGGCAGCCGGGGCCTTTCCCCGGTTGATAACTCAAACGCAGGCCTGCACTAACATAGGCTTTAGCCACTACAACGGCATCATTAAGCACAAAACCATGAGCCATCACAGCAGCGATAGCTGATGATAAGGTGCAGCCAGTACCATGATTATTACCGCTGATTTCTCTTATGCTCGATAACCAAAAGCCTTGCCACTGATGCTGCTTGGATATGCCATCTACATCCCGACAAATCAGTAAGTCATTAGCCTGCTGTTGACACCAACTTGGGCCTTTATCTCCGCCTTTTGCCAGCACTGATGTTGCAAGCATATCAGCAAGCGTTTTAGCCGCTACGATACATGCGTCAATATCATCGAGTGTGTGCCCCGCTAGCACCTCAAGCTCAGCGTTATTGGGAGTGACTAAATTTAGCAGCCCTTTGAAAGGACTAAAGTCTAGCCTGGCATTATTTGCCAGTTGATCACCACAAGTCGCTACCATCACGGGATCTAAGATAACAGGAACCTTAATACCGACTTTAAGCCAACTCGCTTGTTGAGTGCTAAGCCATGACGCTAACGCAGTAATTTGTGACTGGTCTGCCAGTAAACCGATTTTAATCGCAGCTGGCGGCAGGTCTGCTAGCAAAGTATCAAGCTGAGAGCGTAACATTTGCGCGGATACCGCCTCCACCAACGACACCGTCACCGAGCTTTGCGCTGTCACAGCAGTGATAACGCTGCACGCATGGGCATCGAGATCTGACATGGTTGCCAGATCCGCTTGAATACCCGCGCCGCCTCCGCTATCTGAACCCGCAATCGTCCACACTATCGGACGCTTGTCAGGCCAACTATGGGGAGCATTTTTCATGACTAATCCTCTAGCACCACATCACGCTTTTTTTCAGCGGCTTCATGGTAGAGTTCCGCCCCCTTGGCTTTAAACTCAGCCGACATCTGTGCCATGCCCTGCTCACGAACAACAGTCGTTTCACTCACTGTGTATGATTGATATTCAGCATCCGATTTAATATCGATGCTGCTAACCTGTTGTTCACGCTCTTGAGCGGCGGCATAATCACGGACTTCTTGAGTGATCTTCATCGAACAGAATTTTGGGCCACACATGGAGCAAAAGTGTGCCACTTTGGCAGACTCTTGAGGTAAAGATTCATCATGATAAGCACGCGCTGTATCAGGATCTAAACCAAGGTTATATTGATCTTCCCAGCGAAACTCAAAACGTGCTTTTGATAAAGCATTGTCACGAATTTGCGCGCCAGGGTGTCCCTTTGCAACATCGCCAGCATGAGCTGCAATTTTGTAGGTAATAAGTCCTTGTTTCACATCTTCTTTATTCGGCAAGCCTAAATGCTCTTTTGGCGTGACATAACACAACATGGCGCAGCCATACCAAGCGATCATTGCCGCACCAATACCTGAAGTGAAGTGATCGTAACCCGGCGCGATATCTGTTGTTTGCGGGCCTAACGTATAAAATGGCGCTTCATCACACAGCTCAAGCTGTTTATCCATATTCTCTTTGATGAGATTCATTGGAATATGACCTGGTCCCTCGATAATGGTTTGCACATCATATTCCCACGCAATTTTCACCAGCTCGCCTAAGGTTTCTAATTCCGAAAACTGCGCTTCATCGTTTGCATCGGCAATAGATCCCGGACGCATACCGTCCCCCAGCGACAGTGATACATCGTATGCGGCGCAGATCTCACAGATCTCACGAAAATGTTCATAAAGGAAATTTTCTTTATGGTGTGACAAGCACCATTTGGCCATGATTGAACCGCCACGCGACACGATGCCCGTTAAACGTTTTGCCGTCATTGGTACATAACGCAGTAACACACCAGCATGAATAGTGAAGTAGTCTACGCCTTGTTCGGCTTGTTCGATCAAGGTATCGCGAAAGGTTGCCCAATTTAGATCTTCTGCAACGCCGTTTACTTTTTCAAGCGCTTGATAAATTGGTACCGTACCAATTGGCACTGGTGAGTTACGAATAATCCATTCACGGGTTTCATGAATATAACGTCCCGTCGACAAGTCCATCACGGTGTCAGCGCCCCAACGCGTCGACCAAACAAGCTTTTCAACTTCCTCTTCGATTGACGATGTCACCGCAGAGTTACCAATATTGGCGTTAACTTTAACCAAAAAATTACGCCCAATAATCATAGGCTCAGCTTCTGGGTGGTTGATATTTAAAGGGATGATAGCTCGGCCACGGGCAATTTCTTGTCTAACAAATTCAGCGGTTATCGGCTCGCCAATCACTGCGCCAAAACTTTCCCCCTTATCTTTTTGCGTTAAGATAGGGTCTCGTACTTCTACCTGTGCCATGTTTTCACGAATGGCAATGTACTCCATTTCAGGCGTGATAATGCCCTGCCTTGCATAGTGTAACTGCGTCACACATTTACCTATTTTGGCACGACGAGGTGGTAATAATGACTCAAATCGAAGGTGGTCTAAGCCGTCATCAGCTAAGCGCTGCTGAGTAAAGCCAGAGCTGACACCTGCAAGTTGCTCGGTATCATCGCGCTCTTCTATCCAATGCTCGCGGAACTTTTCTAACCCTTTACGCACATCGATTTTTGCATCAGGATCAGAATACGCACCTGCGCAGTCGTAGACTTTTAGTGGAGGGTTGGCTTCAAATATAGGATTGGCTTCAGAGCCGCTAATTAGGGTATCAGCTTGGTGTATTTGGCGCATACCCACTTTTAGATCTGTTCGACTACCTTGTAGGTAAATTTTTTCAGAATTTGGGTGCTGTAGCGGCTTTAAGTTATCAATAAACTGTTGAGCTTGAGCTCGGGTTTCGCGGCGTTTTGACATTAGCAAACTCACTTTATAAAAAGAAATGAAGTTGCTTGTCAGGAGAAATGAGAATGTGAAAAGTTGAACGGATAGTAAGGCAATAAACGCCAGCTACACGTAACCTTCGAAACATTGCTTAAGCATGTCTTAAACAGACATTTTTGCAATGATTTCGCTTGTTTCCTTCGCAGGTTCTAGCCTGATCAGGTTCAACGGATCCCGAATTAACGGTCTCAGCCATATGGCACTCCGACAAGATGAACTGGCAGTATAGTCCTATCGACTTGTGACATACAAGTGCTTAAGTAGATATTAGACCACAATAAACAAGCAAAAAATTAGAACCATAACCAACTGTTATATATGAGTTTTAACTTGTAAAATGGGTGGTTCCGTTAAAATAGATGAATTTTTATCAACTAAAACTTATCCCTTTTTACTTATCATTCGCTTATCTAGTCGTGCGGAAATCGCATCATTGATCGCTTTTTTTATCTTGTCTCCACCACAATTAAATGGGTAACCCAGGTTTTCTGCAAAGGGGTTAATTTGCGTTGGCACTTGGACAATGCGATAGCACGTATCACCTTGCCTGACGATGCGATTCGGATCTAATCTATGGTTGGTTGGTTGTGAGCACCTTGCTGTACTCATCAACTTGAGGGAAAACTAACTCTTGCATGTCGCCATCCATCTTACTCAAGGAACGCTTTTTAGTATATTGATCAGCCTTGTCTATAATGAGTTCATCGAGTTTGCTGGCTCGTTGCTTGGCCAAGTAAGACTGCGTAAACAGGCTTGAGCTTGATGCTAAATTTTGACTACTATTTTGACCTGAACTTGAATTCGCATTTTGAGTAGGAATTAAGTTTAACTTTTCATACTGACTATTCTCACTGCGAGCTATCGTGCCCTTTGTGTTACTCGCCTTTTTTATTGTCAGCTTTGTTATAGTGCCCTTTGTCATAGCCTGCTTTGTTATAGTACCTTTCGTTATAGCGTCCTTTGTTTTACTGACCTTAATTGACCCGTTGTTAGTTTCACGCTCTTGCCACACTTTCTCTTGTAGTTCTTTCTCTTGCGAAGTAGCAGCAACAATCTCTGGATTTACGACAGGTTTTACTGTGACTTCACTTTTCACTTCAAGCTCAATATCCGTTTTTATTACTTGCTCAATAACTTTTTGATCTGTGACTTTTGGCTCAGTGACGTTTTGAGGAACTTGATACAGGTATGATTGAATTTTAGCGCCGGACACATTTTTAGTTACCAGTGCTGTGCCTGTCCATAATTGGTTTATCGCAACGATAGCCACAAGGTGTAATAGTATGACACTGGAGATAATGAGCAAGCCGTTGAATCGAACTTGGCGTTGCTGTTGCTTACTTTTTTCTGCGTTAACGATTTGCTCGCGTTTGGCCTCCCACTTCTGCGTCGCTCTCAATTGGCTCTTGTGCTTAATTAGACACTCTTCCTATAGTGATAACAGCTCTCAGCTTAAATAAGTTCACATTAGTTATTTATGCTAGGCTGAGGAGCCCATTGAATATCGCACACTAAACACAGGAGCATCCAAGAGATACTGATTTCAAGAGTGTCAGTCCAGAGTTGTCAGTTTAAGAACTGCCAATTTAAGCGTACACGTGTTCGCTTAAACTGTAGCTTTTACAATCTAAAATGTTACACTGACCACAATTATGGTAATCCAGAAGTCATTTATATAATGCCAGTAGAACATGCGACAGCTCCAGATAATCAAGGTTCTAAGCCAACGAATAAGCCAACAAGTAAACAAATAACCTCTGCTAATTATTGTGCTAATGAAGAGCTAGCCAATAGCCTCAGTCATGGTATTGGCGTACTTGCAGGGATCGTGGGGCTGATTTTATGTCTGCTTAAAGGCTATGATCACCTCAGTTTTATTCAGTTAACCGGCGTGGTCGTATACTGCTGTAGTATTATTTTACTGTTTCTTTGTTCAACCCTTTACCACTATGCAACTTCGCCTCTAGTAAAACATAAGTTAAAAATTGCCGATCACTGCGCCATCTATCTGTTAATTGCCGGAACCTATACGCCGCTGATATTGATTACGCTGGCGAGCAGCGACGCCAATTGGGTATTAATTGCCATTTGGTCACTTGCCATTGGCGGTATTTTGTTTAAAACCCTATTTATTGGCCGCTTTAAAGTGTTTAGCTTAGTCTTGTATTTAGTGATGGGTTGGCTATGTGTGACGGTGATGCAAGAGCTAATCGCCAACATGTCAGATTTAGGTTTCAATTTATTGATAAGCGGTGGGCTCTTTTATAGCTTAGGTGTCATTTTCTACGTCGCTAAACGCATCCCCTTCAATCATGCTATTTGGCACTTGTTTGTTTTAGGTGGCGCGGTATCTCACTTCTTATGTATTTACTTAACCGTGATTTAACTCGCTAATATCGATAACTTTAAGCTTTACTTCACTCGATACAACAAAGGCGCTTATAGCGCCTTTTTTTATGAGTTAATCATCTACTGATAACTGGCAAAAATCGATAAACCTTTCGGTTAACAACTGAGCCTCATCAGTCATTTCGGCTTGTTTAAATAGCTCAATAATACATTCGAGTGTGCACAAACCTCCCTCAACCTGATTGCGCCTGAGATTAAACTGTGAGTCTGGCGTATCGCTTAAAGAGAAAGTGTTAGCTGTTTTTAGATAAGGGCTTTGGCGCAGCATTTTACGGGCTTCTTGCCAAGTCGCATCTAAAATCACTACTGTTTCTGGCCACTTTAGTACTTTATCTGTGTTTCGAGATGCTCGGCATTGAGAAGCACTGCTTTCAACAGCTGTGTTTACCGAGCCTTCATCTTGAGACAGAGCGGCTGAGTCCACCTCAGGGAATAACAGCGCCGTTGTCGATTCAGTTAACTTATCTAATAAAAGCTGTGATGGCGTTACCCGAGACCACATGATCCGCTGACAATATTCAGGGAACTGTTGCAGTGCAATATTGCCCGTATTCGTTGGACGGATTGCTTCTCGCTCATGGGTTAGTAATATGACGTGCAATGGTCTGACTCTTAATGTAACAAGATGCGAGTATATACCGAAACAGCTAAAGGTGTAGAAAAACTCATAAAAAAGCGCACCTTACAGAGGTGCGCTTCATTGTACTACAGTGTTTTATCTAAGCCTGCATGCAACTTAGCAATACACTGCTCATCTATTTGTATTTTTTAACTTTCTTTAAGGCTATCTGCTGTTTTAGCATAGAAAGATGATCGGTAAATACCACACCATTTAGGTGATCCATTTCATGCTGCAACACGATTGCTAAAAATTCATCGGTATCAATTTCAAACGTTTTACCGTGACGATCTAATGCGCTTACTTTAACCCCTTCATGGCGATTGACTTTAGCGCGATAACCCGGGATAGATAAACAACCTTCTTCGCCTTGATACGAACCACGCGATTCAATAATCTCTGGGTTAATCAATACTACTGGCTGATCGCGTTCTTCAGATAAGTCGATAACCAAAATAGCATGCAAACTACCAACCTGAGTTGCAGCTAGGCCGATACCGTCATCGGTGTCGTACATAGTCTCAATAAGATCATCAATAAAACCTTGTACAGACTCAATATCTGTTACAGGTACCGCCTTACGCTTAAGGCGTTCATCGGGGATCGTTAAAATGTCTAGCACAGCCATATCATTATCACACTAATGTTAACTAAAAAAATTCGCGCTATTATGACCGAAACAATCGCAAAGGCAACTACCGCGGCGATTTAAGTCTATTTAAGTTCAATAGCCCTTTCAGTATATCTTCTCTATTGCCTCCCAAATCACTACATACACCAGCCGCTAATTTAAACAATTAGCTCCACATTTACGCAACATGTGATAGCATAAAACAAAATGTATAAAATATACGGAAAATAATATGACACAAGCAGGACGCACTGCACTGCCCCCTACATTCTTCGTTGCCAATACGATGGAGATCTTTGAACGCCTTGCTTGGTATGGCTTTTTCGCCCTATCCTCCCTTTATATGACCTCACCGCAAAATCAGGGTGGCTTAGGATTTTCAGATCAAGAACGTGGCTTATTACAAGGTATGATCCCGTTTTTCCTTTATTTATTCCCTGTACTAACTGGAGCACTTGCCGACCGATATGGTTATCGGAAAATGTTCTTAGTGGCTTACGCTATCATGTGCCCCAGCTACTACCTACTTGGCCAAGTTGATACCTTTATGGGATTCTTTGTGGCCTTTATGGGGGTCGCAGTAGGAGCTGCCTGCTTTAAACCTGTGGTCACTGGCACCGTAGCCCGAACAACAGATGATACAAACAGGGGATTAGGCTTCGGGATCTTCTACATGATGGTCAATATCGGTGGGTTCTTAGGTCCCTTCATTGCCGGCTATGTTAGAGCGATTAGCTGGGATTGGGTGTTTATCATGTCATCATTTTGGATTGCAATTAACTTTATTCCAGCTTTCTTTTTCTATAAAGAACCTACGGATCAAAGCCAGCAGAAAGGTAAACCTCTTAAAGCCGTATTCCAAGACATCCAAGAAGTTCTTGGCAACGCCCGCTTTGCCATTTTATTCTTTGGTACGTTAATCATCTTAATGTCCTATGGCGCCAAGTGGATCACGGGGGAGACAACCCTAATCATTTATGCAGCCTGGTTCACTGGCCATATCATCTGGGACAAGCTAGCATCAACAAAACCCAAAGCTCCGTGGTACGCGCAGAAAATCAGTCTAGGTAACAAACCCTTTGTGATCTATCTACTCATCCTATCCGGTATGTGGATGGTCTATCAGCAGATATTTATTACCTTACCTATCTACATTCGAGACTTTGTCGATACATCTGATTTAGTGATGATGCTCGCAGGTTACCCTGACTTATTACAGTTTTTCGCCCCTGTTGATACGAGTTTACTGCAATCGGAATTAACCCGCTTAAGCCATGAGGTGGCTGCAGGGACAGTTAACGTTAAGCAAGCTTACTTTGAACTTGTTCATACAAAAGTCATGGTGCCAACAGCTGAGATAAGCCAAGCGGTAAATGCTATATCACAAAACCCTGCGCTTGCGGCGCAATATGCTCAAACATGGGCAAGTGAATATCGCCAAGTTAACCCTGAGTACCTTATTGGACTTAACTTTTTGTCGATTGTAATAATGCAGTTGATGATCAGTCGTTTCGTAGAACGTTTCCAAGCATTACCCGTTTTGGTTGGTGGCACGATTATTCTCGCCTTAGGCACTGCCATTGGCGGACTGGCGCATGGCGCAATCATGGGCGGGGCAATGGTGCTGACCTCTATCTTGGTATTCTCAATTGGCGAAATGGTTGCATCACCGAAAAGCCAAGAGTATGTGGCAAGCTTTGCGCCAAATGACAAAAAAGCCATGTTTATGGGTTACTACTTTGTCTCTTCAGCGATTGGATTCTTACTGGCGGGCCCGCTATCTGGCTACCTATACTCAGAAGTTGCCAAAGGCGCTGGTCGCCCAGGTCTGATGTGGTACATCATAGGGGCACTTGGTTTGGTAACGGCACTTGGTTTAGTACTGTTCCATAAGTTTGGTACCACACCAGAAGCTGCAGATGATACTGCAGTGCCAGTAGCTCAAGCGACTTAAATCATTAACCCTTAAGTAAGTGGTTGTCACTTATTGCGAATATACCCAAGGATAAGCCTATTGATAACTCAAATTTTCAATAGGCGTTAACCAGCAATAAATCTTATTCAACGGCGCTTAAAACCAAAAGCCCATGTCGGTCTAATCAGATCAACATGGGCTTCTTAATGCTACGTTAAAACTCATAGCGAACCAACCGCACTATTTAAAATTGAGAGCGCACCGCAAACACCCACTGAGTGTCTTCGCTTTCAAAGCGATCAAGCTTTTCCCAATCATACTGATAACGCACAAGCCAAGACCATTGTGGGTTAATCTGATAACCAAGTGCTAGCCAACTTCTCGCCTCATAGCGCTCAACGCCGTCAACACCGGCATTACCCTGCAGGTAAAACTCACTATACCAATGTTCAGTCATCGCCTTTAACACAGTCATATTGGCATTGGCAGCAGTGCTGTCTTTATATGACTTAACGGCTAAATGATTCACCGCCAATTCTGTAAATACCTGGGTTGAAAACCAGCCCTGATGCTCGGTCATAAGTCCCATTTGGTACTGATAATGGCTGGCTTTACCTTGGGGTGTATCAGTTTTACCATGAACAACAGAGGCTCTAAAATTTACCTGCTGCGTAGAGTAAAGGTAACCTAAGTGCCATTTATCGCCGCCAATATTGGTATTGGCTGAAAACTTTTGGTGGCTTGTTGCAAAGCTACCACCAAGCTTAAACACATCGCCATCAAAACCAACATAGAGCGAATCATTCAAATTTAATGGATCTGCAATATGTCTAAAATCGCCTGCGAAAACTGGGACTGATGCAACTGAGAGTAATAACAAAGCCCCCAGAAAATGACTTAACCTCTTTACTGACATTATATCTACCGTCAAAAAAGCGCTATTATTACTTTAGCGCCAAGTATCGGCAAGAGCTTTTACTTTATATTACAACCCATTAACCCTGAACTATAGCACCACCAAACCATTAACATTGGTAACACTAATAAGCGTAAATATGAGCCATATAGAGCAAGATTATTGACCTTCTCAAGGTTAAATCTTACGGTAATAAAAGGAACTCGATTTGATTCAAAAAAGCAGTAAGCCTTCAGCAATGACGCAAATTTGGCATATTGTGTCTATGATCCCTGAAGGGAAAGTCTGTTCTTACGGAAAAGTCGCCGACTTAGCAGGCTTACCTGGGCGAGCTCGTTACGTTTCAAAAGCGCTTAAGTTAGCACCCGATGAATTAAACCTGCCATGGCACAGAGTGATTAATAGCCAAGGAAAAATATCATTTGCTGAACATAGCTCGCCATTCATTGAACAGATGCAGCGACTGCGCAGCGAAGACATTATAGTGAACCGTGGCAAAGTTAAGTTGTCTGAATATGAGTGGCAACCTGATATCGCAACATTAGTGCTTTCATTACCATTTTAGATGCTAGTGTCATTAATATATTGTATTAAAATTAGGCCAGTGCCAAATCATCCTCGATTGTAAGGAGTTGTCTTTGTTAAAAACGTTACCAGCTCTATTCGCTACTAGCTTGCTGTTTGTCAGTCATATTTGTCTTGCCAATACAACAGCATTAACACCACATACTGCAGAGTATCAAGTCAATTACGGCAGTATTGAACTAGGCCGCGCCCGCTATATCCTCGATGCGCCCGACGGCAACCTATTTCAATACCGTTTTGATAGTGATGTGGGCTTGCTCATGCTATCTGACCAACGTCATATACGCAGTGAATTTACTTTAGAGGGTAATAATCAGCTGATGCCTATGCGTTATTCAGTTGAGCGCACCGGCACCGGACCAAGTTTTAGAGAGCAAGCCGCTTTTGCAAAAGGCCAAAATGTTATCCATAGCCGATACAAAGATGAGCGAACCCAATTTCCTTATGACAGCCAGTTATTTGATCCGCTGATGGTTCAGTTACAGTTTAGACTCGACATGGAAGCCCATAAAGATGAACTGCATTACACCATGGTAAAAGAGGGCGAGGTCGATGATTACGCTTTTAAAATTGTAGGCAAAGAACGGGTAAATATCGACAGTGGCAGCTACCAAACCATTAAGTTTGAAGTGGTACGCAAGAGCAAAAAACGCCAGACTTTCTTTTGGATGGCGCCAGAACTTAGCTACCTTCCTATCCGCTTAACCCATTTTGAGAAAGGCAGTAAACAACTCGACATCAAACTGCTTAATTATCATTTTGCCCCCGTAAAGCCAATTGATGAATCAACATCAGAACAGGCTCAATTACATGATGTTCCTAGCAATGAAAAAGGCTAATTTCGCAGCTACAGCGTATCAAGTTCTAAAAGCTAGCCACACCAAACGTAGCGAGCTTTTTTATTTCAGTAAGCCGTTATTAACTGGACGAGCTGACTAACTCACCTTTTTTAAATAACTTCCATTCACCGGGAGTTAATACGTTCCACTGTTCGTTATTAGTTAAAGGCCTTGTGGCTATCACCGTGACAACATCGTTAGGTGTGGTCTCTTTATCAAAGTCAATCACCACATCGGTATCAATCAACTTAGCTTTGCCAAAAGGCGCGCGTCGAGTGATATAGCAAAGGTTATTGCTGCAATAACTCATAAGGTGTTCACCGTCACTTAAGATCATATTGAACACACCTAATGTGCGAATTTCATCGGCGAGTGTCGAAATATAATCATAAACCGCTAGCCTATCAGCAGGAGCTGTATCACCAAATGCCTCAACCACTTTGTCCATGATCCAACAAAAAGCCATTTCACTATCGGTATCCCCTACCGCGGTAAAACGCTTTGAGACAAATTTTTGCTCATAACCACTTAGCTGACCATTATGGGCGTATGTCCAATACTGGCCCCAAAGCTCACGCGTAAACGGGTGGGTATTTTCAAGTGAAACACAACCTCGATTAGCTTGACGGATATGACTTACAACCACTTCGCTTTTTATCGGGTACGATTTTATAAGCTGTGCAACATGAGACTCGCTACTCGGGCGCGCATCTTTAAAGGTGCGGTTACCTTTACCTTCGTAAAACGTGATCCCCCAACCATCGACATGTGGTCCAGTTACACCCCCTCGTTGGGCAAGCCCTGTAAAACTAAATACAATATCGGTCGGAACATTGGCACTCATGGCCAGTAACTCGCACATTAATCTCTATCCCGTTTATCTATTACTATCTTCTCTAATTACACCATTTTACTCACTTGATAGCCATTGTGAAATGTTTATCCCGATACAAAAATTTAAACATTTGTTTAAAAAAATCTTGTATTAAAATTAACTAAGGTTTAGATTTTGTGAGACACAGGTCTGACCACGCACTATAATTGTGAGGAAGAACCTAAAATAAGTGCCTTTAGCACCACTATAGGTCACACATAAAAGGAGAATTACAGTGACGACCCTACTTTGGATCTTGGCGATGATTGTGACGATAGGCGCATTTGCTTATCTCAGAGTCTCTTTACTAACTGCCACCTTAGGCACCGCGATTGTATTAGCAATTGGTACCGGAGCCGCAAGTGTAAGCCCATTACTGTGGGTAGTATTTCTTGTCATTGCTCTACCTCTTAATATCAGCTCATTTAGACAAAACGTTATTACTCGCCCACTTCTAAAAATGTACCGCGGCATCATGCCGGAGATGTCTTCCACAGAAAAAGAAGCCATCGAAGCGGGAACCACCTGGTGGGAAGCCGACCTATTCGCTGGCAAGCCTGACTGGCGCAAGCTACACAATTACCCAAAAGCGAGCTTAAGCGCAGAAGAGCAAGCTTTCTTAGATGGTCCAGTTGAAGAAGTATGTCGCATGCTAAACCAGCATCAAGTGTCTCATGAACTTGGTGATCTTCCTGAAGAGATCTGGCAATACCTTAAAGATCATGGTTTCTTTGCCATGATTATCAAAAAGAAGTACGGCGGTTTAGAGTATTCGGCTTACGCTCAATCACGTGTTCTGCAAAAACTTGCAGGTCTAAGCAGTGAGCTGGCTTCAACCGTTGGTGTACCTAACTCACTCGGTCCTGGTGAATTACTACAGCATTATGGTACTACCGCTCAGCAAGACCATTACTTACCTCGCCTTGCTAAAGGCTTGGAAGTACCTTGTTTTGCACTAACAAGCCCAGAAGCTGGTAGTGATGCTGGCGCAATTCCTGATTACGGTATTGTCTGTAAAGGTGAATGGGAAGGCGAAGAAATATTAGGTATGAAGCTAACCTGGAACAAACGCTATATTACCCTTGCTCCTGTTGCAACCGTACTGGGGCTTGCATTTAAACTGCGCGATCCAGATCAACTACTTGGTACTCAAGAAGAACTCGGCATCACCTGTGCTCTAATCCCTACCGATATTGAAGGTGTTGAAACTGGACGTCGTCACTTCCCACTAAACTGTATGTTCCAAAATGGTCCTACTCGTGGCAATGAAGTGTTTGTACCGCTCAGCTTTATCATTGGCGGCGTTGAAATGGCTGGCCAAGGCTGGAGAATGTTAGTTGAGTGTCTATCGGTTGGCCGTGGTATTACCTTGCCGTCTAACTCTGCCGGAGGCATTAAAACCGCAGCACTCGCAACAGGCGCTTACGCCCGTATTCGTCGTCAGTTTAAGTTACCTATCGGTAAGCTTGAAGGGATCGAAGAGCCAATGGCGCGCATTGGCGGCAATGCTTATCTAATGGATGCGGTGACCTCACTGACAACGACGGGTATTGATCTTGGCGAAAAGCCGTCAGTTATCTCAGCCATTGTAAAATATCACCTAACAGACAGAATGCAGCGATGCGTTATTGATGCGATGGACATTCATGGTGGTAAAGGTGTGTGCTTAGGCCCAAATAACTACTTAGGCCGCGGATATCAGGCTGCACCCATTGCGATTACCGTAGAAGGTGCCAACATTCTTACCCGTTCGATGATCATCTATGGTCAAGGCGCTATTCGTTGTCATCCGTATGTATTAGCCGAGATGGAATCAGCATTTGATACCGACGCAAGCAGGGGCCTACGCGATTTTGACACGGCTATATTTGGTCACATTGGATTTACCACCAGCAACCTAGTCCGTAGTTTCTGGATGGGTCTAACGTCGAGCCGCTTCTCTAACGCGCCATATTCAGATAAGACTAAACGTTACTATCAGCAGATGAACCGCTTTAGCGCTAACTTAGCACTACTATCGGACCTTGCGATGGCCACTCTTGGCGGTAACCTTAAGCGTAAAGAGCGGATCTCAGCCCGTCTTGGCGACCTACTTAGCCAGCTTTATCTTGCTTCAGCAACCCTTAAGCGCTATGAAGATGAAGGTCGTTTGACTGAAGATCTGCCACTAGTGCAATGGGCTGTAGAAGATTCACTATACAAGTTACAATCATCGCTTGATGACCTATTAGATAACTTCCCTATGGGTCTAGGTGTTGCGCTGCGAGCTGTGATCTTCCCATTTGGTCGTCCACTTAAGCGCCCAAGTGACATACTTGACCATAAGGTAGCAAAAATCATGCAAACACCTTGTGCAAGTCGTGACCGTTTAGGCAAAGGCCAGTTCTGGACGCCTAGCGAACATAACGCTGTGGGTATTCAAGAACAAACCTTTAAAGATATCTTGGCATCTGAGCCTATCTACGACAAAGTCTGTAAAGCGGCAGGTAAGCGCCTGCCCTTCATGTGGCTTGATAAAATCGCAGCTGAAGGTAAGGCGCTTGGGGTACTAAGTGAAGATGAGATTGCCTTGCTTGAGCGAGCTGAAATCGGCCGTATGAAGTCAATCAATGTCGATGATTTTGACCCAGAAGAGTTAAAAGCGCGCACACTTGAGTACACTAAACAGGTACAAGCTGCGTAAGCTTTTCTTGTAAGCTTCTCATGTAGGTTTGACTGATAAACTTTAGTAATAAGCACTACGAAAAAGAGGCCTAAGCTGATAACTTAGGCCTCTTTTTATTGGCTTATTATTGATAAATCGCCCTCATAAATGACAATCAATACAGTATCAAATAACCAATTAGCTTAAATCGAAACGGTCTGAGTTCATGACTTTAGCCCACACTGCAACAAAGTCCTGCACGAACTTTTGTTTATTATCATCCTGAGCGTAAACTTCTGCATAGGCGCGAAGAATGGCGTTGGAGCCAAACACAAGATCAACTCGTGTTGCGGTCCACTTAACCTTCCCCGTTTTGCGATCACTGATTTCATACAAATTATTACCTGCGGGCTTCCATGCGTTATTCATGTCTGTCAGGTTAACAAAAAAGTCGTTTGTCAGAACTCCCGGATGTTCGGTTAATACTCCATGGCTCATGCCGGCATAGTTTGTACCTAATACGCGCATACCACCGACGAGTAACGTCATCTCTAGTGCTGAGAGTCCAAGCAACTGCGTTTGATCAAGCATCAACTCCTCAGCGCTGACAACATAATCGCTCTTTAACCAATTACGATAACCATCATGGAGAGGTTCTAAAACATGAAAAGATTCAATATCGGTCATTTCCGCCACAGCATCTCCACGGCCTGGCGAAAATAGAACCGTTGTAGCAAACCCTGCTGCCTTAGCGGCCTGCTCGACACCAAGGTTACCAGCAAGCACAATGACATCTGCCACACTCACGCCATTTCTTACAGCAATGGGTTCGAGCACGGCTAACACCCGGTTAAGCTTTTCAGGCTCGTTGCCTTGCCAGTCTCTTTGTGGTGCCAAACGGATCCGTGCCCCATTAGCACCGCCGCGAAGATCAGAGCCACGGAAGGTTCTTGCACTGTCCCATGCAGTTGTGACCATCTCGCTAATACTTAGACCACACGCCATTATTTGCGCCTTAATCGACGCGACATCGTAATCACTGCGTCCACTAGGCACAGGATCTTGCCAAAGCAGTTCAGCATCTGGTACATCAGGGCCTATATACCTTGTTTTCGGCCCCATATCACGGTGAGTCAGCTTGAACCATGCCCTAGCAAATACTGCAGAAAAGTGTTCAGGATCCTTGTAAAAACGTGCTGAAATCTTCTGGTAATCGGGATCTAACTTCATCGCCATATCGGCATCGGTCATAATAGGATTGTAGCGCCTGGTCAGATCTTCAACATCGACAGGCTTATCTTCTTCTTTGATATTAATAGGTTCCCACTGCCAAGCACCTGCGGGGCTTTTATTTAGCTGCCACTCATGGTTGAGTAGTAACGTAAAATAACCGTTGTCCCACTGAGTTGGATGCGTTGTCCATGCACCTTCAAGGCCACTTGATACCGTATCACGGCCAATGCCCCGTTCGGTTTTATTTATCCAACCCAAGCCCTGATCTTCTACATCAGCACCTTCTGGGACAGGGCCTAATAACTCTGCATCACCATTACCGTGACATTTACCTACGGTATGTCCGCCAGCGGTTAGTGCAACGGTTTCTTCATCATTCATCGCCATTCTCTCAAAGGTGACGCGCACATCTTTGGCCGTTTTAAGTGGATCAGGCTTACCATCAACCCCTTCAGGATTAACGTAAATAAGTCCCATCATCACTGAAGCTAGTGGGTTTTCCAGATCGCGCTCGCCAGAGTATCGACTGCCTTCGCTGCCGCTGGGGGCTAACCATTCTTTTTCTGCCCCCCAGTAAATATCCTTTTCAGGATGCCAGATATCCTCACGACCAAAGCCAAAACCAAAGGTTTTAAGGCCCATTGATTCATAAGCTATGGTGCCCGCATAAGCAATCAAATCAGCCCAGCTCAGCTTGTTGCCATATTTCTTTTTAATGGGCCAAAGTAGACGGCGAGCCTTATCTAAATTGACATTATCTGGCCAGGAATTAAGTGGAGCAAAACGTTGATTCCCCCTACCCGCACCGCCTCGGCCATCTGCCGTACGGTAAGTCCCTGCGGCATGCCAAGACAAACGGATCATAAGGCCACCATAGTGCCCCCAGTCTGCAGGCCACCAATCTTGGCTATCTGTCATTAACGCATGCAGATCTTTCTTAAGTGCATCTACATCTAATTGTTTCACCTGTTCACGGTAGTTAAACCCTTCTCCCATCGGGTTAGTTTTCCTATCGTGTTGATGCAAAATATCGAGGTTTAGCGCCTTAGGCCACCACTCCATATTCGACATACTCATTTCAGTGGCGCCGCCATGCATTACAGGGCATTTGTTGTCAGCCATAATTATTCTCCATCGTTTAATTAACCCTATCCAAACGAGTAAAGCGCATTATATTGGACAGTTAAGTTAACTAGTGTAGTTGCTTATGGTGACTTTTCGACATCATGATGGTTTATGTTCTGGCTTAAACTTTCAATTTTCTAAAGAAGCTTAGCCAAGTTCATTAGCAGCAGTTGCCATCTCTTAACCATCAATATCTGAGTACGCTTATGCAGCGATGGGCTCGACACCTTTGTTATGCACTAAAATGGCTTCATCAATGACAGCGTATGAAAGAAAGTGTACTGATACTCGTCTGGAACAAAAAGATGAAACACTTTTTAATGCCGCAGTCCCTTCTCGGCGCTATCAATAACTAGGGCGGATACCACGGAGCACCTATATAAAAAGCTGATGTATTAATAAAGATGGTTGTTTGAATGCTTTAGTTGGAATGCTTTAGTTGGAATGCTTTAGCTTTAATTGCTTTAGTCTGCCAGCAACCACTGACAGTATTGTTTAAACTGCTGTCAGCGCTTTTATATGCGGTGCTTATATACTCGCTGCATATAAAAGCGCTGCATAATAACCTCTTACTTCAGTAATACTATAAGCTTAGTAAGAGGTCTAAATATGCCTTTGACAAAAAAGGGAGTCATTAACCTCACTCTAACTGTGAAAAGGAGTGTGGGCGAATAAGCTCTTTTTTCATAAGGTGAACAGACCCACCGAAAAAGCTATGGATCTTCAAGCTAGTGAGACTACGACACAGGCTTAGTCGTTATCGTTAGCAATAGCGGTTGCTGCACCAATAATGGCTCCACCAACCAATACTCCCGTCAGAAAATTATCATTTTTATGTTTCCATCTGTCATGGCGGTTATCACTCAATGCATGACGAATTTCACGGCGTGCTTCGCGTTTTTCTCTGGCGACCTCACGGTAACCCTCACGGTAACCCTCACGAATTTCACGTTTGGCGCATTTTCGAGTCTTGCAACGTAACACTTCACGGGCAGCTTCGCGTTTTTCGCGGTTAACTTCGCGGCTCCCCTCACGGATCTCTTTACGAACTTCATACCGACCAGCATTGGCATCAAAGCTTACAAGACTGGACATCATCAATACCGTCGATACCATCATGGCAAGTGTTAGGCCTTGTTTCATTTCTCGCCTCTCGTGTCTTGGTAAAATACGCCGGCACGTTTTTCAAAGTTTGCCAACGCTTCTTTGCACTCCTGCACATTGAGTTCAATATTGCTACCGTATCCAAAGCTAGCAGCATAGAGAAACGCTCTGTCACCCCCCAAGGTGCGACTGATTTCACTATTGATATTCATGGCCTCGGTTTCTAACTGCGCACGTTGCTCTTCTGTCACACAGCCAAGGGCTAAACCAGTCTGATAGCCAAAATTTTTCAGCCCTGTATCAATTTGCTGTTCTTTTAATAGAACGTCCTGTTGTAATAGAACGTCCGGCTGAGATGCGTCAGCCAAGACTGGTGTTGTTAATACCGTTATTACTACGAGTAATATTATATTAGAGGTGCGATGCATAAATTTCTCCAGTTCCCCAACCTTTGCCTAATTACACTTTTTGAAGTTTAGCACTTCACAACAAGTGAGTAAGTTTCAGTGATTCTTCGCTGATGGCGTTAGTAGGCCTGTGTGGAAATGAACGCAAGCTGAACCCAGACTACAGGTTAGACAATACGACAACGACAAGGGTTCTATTTGATTGGCTGTTATAGCAGCGTTTGACTCATTAATCACAGAGACAAAGACATGAGTGTCGACATAGAAAAACACTGGCAGATAGCCAGTGCTTTAGTTTCATCGCCGAGTAAAAAATCACAACAAACTACCGTTAATCAAAGCATAGCCAAACAGGATGGCGACGATTAATAGTTTAAAGATCAATGCTGATCTTGCAATCTGTAAGGAAGGTCCATCTCAGAGGCTAAAGAGAACAAAAGCCCATGGCTCCTGTCCTCTTTTTATTTTACTGTACCAATGAATAGAAGATTGCCGAGATTGAAACTAGTCCGATAATCACTACAAAAACATTACTGATGGTACCTGAGTATTGCTTCATCGCTGGTACTTTCATGATGGCGTACATCGGCATGATAAACAGCAGCAGCGCGATGATTGGTCCACCTAGACTTTCAATCATTCCCAAAATATTGGGGTTGATAGTTGCGACGGCCCAAGTGGTCAGTAGCATAAAACCAGCAGTAACACGGTTCAGAATAACAGGGTTGACCTCTTTTCCCTTACCGCGTGCAGCCTTGATAATTAAACCATTAAAGCCTTCACTCGCCCCAATATAGTGGCCAAAAAATGACTTAGTGATAGCGATGATAGCAACAATTGGTGCGACATAGGCAATAATGGGTGTATCAAAATGGTTTGCCAGATAAGTTAATATCGACACATTTTGCGCTTTCGCCTCAGCTAAATTGGCAGGCGATAGGCTAAACACACAACTAAATACGAAAAACATCACTGTTACAACCATAAGAATATGGCTAAAAGCTAAGATCCGTGAACACTGTTTCTCAGCATTATCACCGTGAAACTTTCTACGATCGACTGCGAAGGAGGAAATAACCGGAGAGTGGTTAAATGAAAATACCATCACAGGTAGTATTAACCACAATGCCATTAAGATGGTGCTGATCCCACCTTCAGCAGGCATCACATTGCTAAATATTGACGTATTCCAGTAAGGGATTAGGTAAACAGAAAGCAACAATAGCACGGCAACGAATGGGAAAACCAGTATACTCATCGCTTTGATAATTAACTGTTCACCTAAACGAACTACGGCGATCAAGCCAATAATCAAGATTAAGGCCAGGGTTGCGCGGTTAGGCGGAGTCATGCCTAGCTGATGTTGCATAAAGCTTTCAACAGTATTGGTAAGTGCAACACTGTAGACGAGCAAAATCGGGTAGATGGCAAAGAAATAAAGTAAGGTGATGACCTTACCCATACCGACTCCAAAATGCTCCTCTACCACCTCGGTGATCCCAGCTTCTGGATTTGAACCCGATAACACAAAACGAGTCAGTCCGCGATGAGCGAAGAAGGTCATTGGCAGTGCCAGTAGCGCCATGATAATGAGAGGGATCAAGCCACCTTGGGCCGCATTAATTGGCAGGAAAAGGGTGCCCGCCCCCACAGCTGTACCATATAGCCCCAATACCCATAGAGTATCGCTCTTGTTCCAGCTTGATTTAACCTTGACTTGTGCCGAGGTATTTTCAGTTTTGTTAATTACAGAGTCCATTATGGACAACTCCTTAGACGGTTCTTATATGACCTTTTAAGGGTTCTGTTTTCATATCTAAATCACAGATTGCAGCTGAAAATATCAATCTCAGCAACACCGGCAACATAAGATAGGGAGTTTAACCACAAAGAGTGAATGAAAAACTGGCAGAACCTAGTAAAGGCCGCGCAGTATAGGGAAGAGAGTTAGGGATAAATGTGATTTCGAACAAACTTATTTAGGTTTTACAAATGAACCAACCTGTTCGTTGGTTTTTTAACCTACAGAAGAGAAGTTAAACTGCTACTCATGCAGTTCTCGGCGTGTCATAGCTAAAGTCGCCTCAAGAAAACTCGGACTCTACCTCAGCAACAGAGCTCTATTGCTTGCTATAGCATCGAGCTGACTCACTTGCTTTTTAACAGATGCAGCTCACCACGGTGAATACTGAGGCCACGAAGAAAGGTAACGGCTTGTAGTAGCTCACATGTCACTACCTCTGTGCGACGCTACAAAGCCCTCTCTGGCCGCTCAGCAGTTTCCAATAACCTCCCTGTTAAACGGCCAGTTCGGCATATATTCCTCTCGTTCGAAGAGTATCTCTTTTAGATACCTCCCCCTGAAACCGAAGCCCACAGCCACACCGACATCTGACTATTCATCTCTGCGAATTAGCCCACTCAGATGTTGATGATCACAGTTAATTCTCACTATTACTGAAACGGTTTTGGACAAAAGCTATTCACCACGAAGGACACGGAGCGCTACGCTACACGAAGAAAAGCAACAGCTAGAACAAAAAGGCTCGTCATCAAACATTTTGATCTTTTGCGCTACGATCTTCTCCGTGACCTCCGTGAAAGCGAAGCGCTTAGGGTAAAATTAGTGCTTTTGGAAAAATCATACTTACCTACATGTTCAACGCAAGTTAGCTCATTTTTGGACAAAAGTCAGTTGGAGCTTGCAGCTCGACTAGCCCTTACAGCGATATCAAACTTCGTTTGATTACAAAGCCCCAAAAGACTCGATATATTTTGGTTAAGAGTGGCATCCAACAAAAGTGGTTCCAATGGCCTGCGGCCAGCGCATGTGCAGACACTTCTGAGACTCGCTGCAAGCACGTCCATGTGAGCTCAACGAAAACATCCATGTTTTCGACGGTCTCAGCTGTATCTACACCGAGTTGGAACAGCATAATCTTTAATGTTTAGAGTTACGGCTAAAGCTCTAGCTCGTTTTTGGACAAAAACGCGTTGGATCAAAGGCTCTAAATGTGGTGGGGGGATTAGTAAATGTATGGTAATCAGATAAAGTTTACCCTGACCTCACACATCTCGAATGGCCTCGTTAGAGCTCGGAGGCAGAGTGCCAAACCATTTTCTTTAGCTCTCCCCCTAAACTACCATCCGCTTCTTTTAATGCTCTGAATCCGAGCTTTGAATACAGACTATATGCTGCTCCATTTCTTAAAGATACATTCAAAACCACAGAAGCAAAACCTTGTGATTTAGCATGGCCGAGCAACTCCTTGACTAAGCTTACGCCAATACCGCCATTTCTTTTTTCGGGCTTTACCCACATGGAAACTAGCTCGTATTGTCCTTCAGTGTGAACACCACCGACTAATCCGACATCTTCTCCATTACAGCGAGCAAGTAAAAATTTTAACCCATTTACTTCCGAAGCGATTGACTTCCATTTTTCGTCGGAAATCTTTTTTGCTTCCTGATAGGTAAGCCCAAATGCATCGGGAGAATCAAGAAGTGACTCTAGTCTAATATTTTTTAACGAATCCCAATTGCTTTCAGTAACGGGCACGATATTCATAGCTTTGGAGCCCTAACGCCCTGTTAAGGGGCTAAATATAGTTGGCTAAAATCATGAGCGAAGCGAACAAAGCCAACGGTATTTTGTCCCACTTGCACAGCTTGTTATAACTCTTTTACTAAACAGTATGTTACATGACCTTTGGGGTAATCAGGCAATTCACCAAAAACTTTGTATCCACGCTTCTCATAAAATGGTTTTGCTTGAAAGCTAAGAGTTTCTGTACGCATAAAACCAAAGCCTTTTTCTTTGGCAAAGTTTTCGGCTGCATCCATTAATTTACTACCAATGCCTTGCCCTCTAGTTTCGTCAGATAACCATAATAACTCGAGGGTACAATAATTCCAGAATGCTACTGCTCTTATACCTCCTACGACTTTTCCATTTTCATCTTTAGCGAATGCAGCAAATTTAGTGTCAGGTTCGAAAACCACATCGTCTGAAATGTACTTTTGGTTATAGGACTGAATACCTTTACTTATAGTTTCAAGATCTTGTTTATTAGGTGAGGTTGTTACTTCGATGTTCATTTCTTCATCCGAGATAGAGAGTTATAACAGCTTATTATCCTGCGTCTCGGATAAATCCCTGCTCTTTATTAATTTACGTCAAAACTAGCAACGTAACTCATTGATGTAAAGGAGTTAATATTGCTGACATTAACAAAAGTTGAATGTACTATCCCGGCAAAGTAATGCAGAACATTTATCGGGTCTCTTGTAAGATTAAAGCGGAAATCTAACTGTATGATAAGCAATTGCTATTTCAGATGTTAAAAATTTATCGATGCAATTATTTCACTTTTTAGCATCGATAAATCTGTCTGATTCATCAAGGTCATTATACCTGTACAGGATTACAGCGGTTTTTGCATACATAAAGGGGTCGGAGCGAATTAGCGCCAGATAATAAACTAGCCTTATAGCCATAACTCCGAATCACCAGAATTATGCTTGTCTAACTCAGTGTTGATGCGGCCGTGACCGTCCATGATATGGACGTCATGGCCGAGCTTACAAGGATGTATTTATAGCGTGTCACGGCAGTATCTGCACATACGCCCGCGGCAGGCGATTAAGAACAATGAAGGTGCAACTCATAATTCGCTATCAGATAGCGCTACCCCAAAAAATGTAATGACCCTTCATTCAAAGGTTAACTAACTTTGGGGCATTTCCGTGTTAGACACCAAACCACTATGGCTTAAATGAGTGCTCCAATTATCCGGTGTAGATACGGCTGCGGGCTTCGGTTTCAGGGATGAAACCGCAGAGCGTATAGGGACATATTTACAGCGTCTCGCAGCAGTGTCTGCACATACCCCGCTGGAGGCGCTTGATAACTCTAAAGCGACAATTTCAAATTAGCAGCCCTGTAGCCACAGCTCAGACAAATAATGTAATCAGTTTTCATTCGAAGGCTAACGAGCTTTGGGGCATTCCCAACTTATAAGCTGAACAATTAAAGCCCAAATGTAAGTACCAATTATTCTGTGTAGATACGGCTGCGAACAGCAGAAAACATCAAAAAAACAATCAGCAAAAACCTTTCCATATTAACCTTGCCACAGAAACAGGATCAGCCCTTAAATCCTTCTACTGATACTCTTCACTTCCACATAGCATAGCGAACAAATAGGGGCTGTATCTTACAATTTAATCTCTCATTGTCTTAAGTAGCGATATACGTTTAATGTGCTGCTAATTCGATAGCTTGCTCACGTAAATAATCCATACCTGCTAGGAAACCACTGAACATCTTTAAAGCAATAAATTGGCCTGCTTCTGTGGTTTTATAACTATCTCCTTGCTTAATAAGGGCCCCAGCGGCTAACAAATAGGTTAACTCAATAGGAAAGGCTTGCCACAGGCTTTTGCCCGTATGCGCTTTAAATAAAGCATTATCTAAATGCCCTTTGCCCATCATTATCATCAAATGATGTTGGTTTATTGATTTATCGCTCAGCACTTTATGGTGACTTGTGCCAACATACCCTTGATTAATGAGTTGGATATAGCGATCAATATTAAAGCTCGATACTTGAAACTGCGACCCAAAACGGCCGAATGCTCCCGAGCCGACCCCAAAACAATTCTCCCCATCTAGCACATATTTATTATCGACTTTTTGACCAAAATTACGACTGTATGTCCAAGGAAACTCCATCATATAGCGTTCTGACATTGCTTGTTTTGCGGCCAAAAATTGTGGCCATAAATCTTCAGGCTTACCCGCCAGACATTTAGATTTTTTTCGGCTCTTGCCTATTCCTAAAGTGAGCGGGTAAGTAGTGATTTGGTCAGGTTCAAGCTGGATCATGCGTTTAATATCGGCCACTACACTATCGGGTGTTTGCCCTTTAAAACCATACATTAGATCTACATTGACCGTAGGGAATAGTTCAATCCCTCTTTTAATATCGATGGCCTGCTCATCACCTGAGCCAAACTTTTCAAAACGGCCACTGGCTTTCAATATTTGATCATCAAAGCTTTGTAAGCCAATACTCATCCTATCAACTAAGCCATCGAGCAATTCTGGATTGCCGGTTTTAAAGTAACTAGGATCGGTCTCACAAGAGACTTCACGCACCGTAGTTAAGCTTTTAATCAATTCTATTGTTTTAACAAGTTCATCTTCTAAAATCGTTGTGGTACCGCCACCGATATAAACTCGATTAAAACGTAAACCCGCCCCAATCACTCGCTTTATCTCTTTACGCAGGGCTTCAAAATATAGCTTAGCCTTTTCTCGGTTGTATTTAACTTTATGAAACGAGCAAAAACGGCACAAAGTATGGCAAAACGGGATATGGATATAGAGCGTTTCAATTTTTTGCTCTTCGGTAAAGCTTACAGATGAATGACCTAATGGGAACGCTTTGGCGTCAGCCAAACTAAGGGATTGCTTAATCGTATGTTGCATGACGAGATCAAGACTTTGGGTTGCTAATGACTGTCGTAAATAGGCAAATGACATAACTCACCTTTAATGATGAATTTACCTGTGTTTCAGGTAAGGATATTTCCATACCTTACTCGTTGATAATATTGAAAAGTGTGTTGTAAATCTGATGTTTAAAAATATTTTCATTCTCAGCTAACAATCTTATAAATATGTTACATAGCACAAATAAAATCGCTGACTTTTTATACGTTAGCGGCGATATAGCTCATGTAGATTGAGTTCTTTAGCGATGAGTGACTGAAATAGTAGTAAGTACGCCCCTACCAGCTTCACTCTATACATTAATGGCTCAACGATAAGACTAACGCCTTAAGATTGGTGATGCCTGTTTTGCAAGATAAAACCAACAAAGTGGATTGAGTAGAGTTAGTGACTCTGCCGCCAATAGCCAAGGTAACAACGGGCACTGTAATCATCTATAACATCACCTCTGCACCTCAATAATTAAACACACCACTTCTGATTGAAAAGAGTTGATAAAGTCTATCTGTTTCCACCTCGAACAAGCTGAAGTGGAAACAAATATAAGATGATTAAAAAACAGATTCTCTAGCTGGTACCGACTTTATCCGGTTGCTCACTGCTCATCTCAAGCTTAATCGCATCCACAGGGATTAAGCTAATAAGCTCAACCCCTGTTAGCAGCTCAGTATCTAATGCAGCACTAATTACCCTTACTTTTCCATCTTGCAAATAAATAAGCGGAATTGCAGCTTGTCCATATTGCGCCATAAACATGGCGTAGTTAAAGCTTTCAGTCAGGCTGGTGCTTTTAATACTAGCCCCTTTCGCCATTAAACTCGCAAGCTTAGAATATGAGACCCCTTCACCAAATAAACATAAGCGTTTTAAGTAGGATTCAGACAACTGATGGCGAGCACTCGATGTTTCACCATGATTTAGCCCGTAGACCTTTTCACTGCCAAATACATCTTGGAAGTAAAAACTCACTAAGGGGTTAAGTTGACGATAAGGTGACATCACCAAGACGCGACCAATACCGTCCATATTCATATGGTTTTCAGCATGTTCAGATGCAGGGTTACCAAAATATACCGGAATATTGTCCATGCGAGCGAGACGAATATTATCCCAGTTATTATCGGCTAGTAGCACTGTCACGCCTTTTGATTGTAACGTTTTAGCAAGCGCTCTCGGCAACTTAGACGCACCAAAAATGAGTAACCCTTGTGAAGAGTCCGCGGTAACACCTAGCATCTTTGCCCATTTCCCGGCGGTTAAACTCTGAATAACAACAGTGCCAATAATGATTAAAAAAACAAGCGGTACAATAAGCTCTGCGCCTTGGATCCCAATGGATTCAAGCTTGATGGCAAACAGAGATGATACCGCCGCCGCCACAATGCCGCGCGGTGCTACCCAGCTTAAAAACCACTTGTCACCACTTGAAAGCGATGTACCAACACCACAGCACCAAATACTTAATGGACGAGCAACCAGCATTACCACGGCCAATAACGCAAGCCCTTCCCAACCGAGACTCAACAGCGCGTCGGCGTTAAGTCGCGCTGCAAGCAGAATAAACAGCGCAGAAATGAGTAATACAGTCAGCGTTTCCTTAAACTCTAAAATATCGGCAATGTCGACCCCTTTCATATTCGCTAACCAAATACCCATAACAGTTACAGACAATAGGCCCGATTCTTCTTCCAATATGTTAGAGCCTACAAATACGGCTAGCATTAAGGTTAGCACTGCGGTATTTCGCAGATAATGGGGCAACAAATTATTACGCAGCACAAGGCCCACTAGATAGCCACTCAATACACCAAAGCCTAATCCTACAATTAACATGGCACTTAGTGCATGCAAAACATGAGTCGTGGGATCTGCCGCAACGGCGATATATTCAAACACTAAAACAGCAAGTAAAGCACCAATAGGGTCGATAACAATCCCCTCCCAACGTAATATGCTGGCAAGCTCTGTTTTAGGTCTTACACTTCTGAGCATAGGCACGATAACCGTTGGGCCTGTTACCACCACCAGCGCACCAAACAGCAAAGCCATCGACCAATCAAAATCAAGTAAGTAAAAGGTACCAAGCGTAATACAGGCCCATGTAATGACGGTGCCTAAGGTCACCAATCGGGTGACCATGGCACCATGCTCTTTTATCTCTTTAAAGTTTAGCGTTAACGCCCCTTCAAATAAGATCACCGCGACGCCGAGTGAAATAATTGGAAATAACAGATCACCAAATATCGCGTCAGGATTTAAGAAACCAAGGCCCGGCCCTAGTAAAAGACCACATAAGAGTAGCGGGAGAATAGCGGGCAGTCTTAGCTTCCACCCTATCCACTGACAAAACAACGATAAAACACCTAGCAAAGCAAGCATCCCAGTGATCTGCTCTAGCATAGCCTATTTCCTTATCTGCTCATTTCTAGCGAAATATGTATTTGTTAAAAGAAGCCATTGAGTGTAAAAACTATAGCTAAACCTGAGTAAAATACGATAACACCAAGAAAAGTAAATCAAAATTTCCGTAAAATGATTTAGGTGGATAAGAATACAGCTATGGCTAGGTTAGCAACGACATCGCGTTTAAAAGGGGCTGTACATCTGTCAGTCTTGCGGGGATAAAGCACAATGGCTTTAATAGAATAAATATATTTAATTATAATAACTTACAGTAGATTCAGCCACGGAGTAAAGTAACATTTGCTACTTTGATTGATAAGCTCATTAGTGGTCGTTTGTTTTGCAAGCCATTACTTATCGTCCCTGTTAACGATACTAACAAAGATGAGAGCTTAAATAGCAGTCAATCTGCATATCGCACTTTTTACCTATAAAGTCGCAACTGAATGATACATTATCGGAGTTTGCTCGGCACCTTGGGGGCAATACCAAATGGAGTTGCTATCAATGAGTCTTTTCATCACAGCATTTTTGGTGATTTTTTTAGTATGGATAATCCCGATCACCTTAATATTAAGATCACCTAGAACCCAAGGCGCCGAAAAAGCGGCTAGGATATTAGCAATGGTTCTTATTTCTTAGTTTGCTTGGGTATTTTACTTACTCATCGCGCCCACAAATAAGCGAGAAGCTTAAGCTTATGTCGGCAATTGGTATAACTCAGGAACAGCTGAATCCAAAACCTGGGCTAAACAATGCCTTATAAAGTAGCAGCGTTGAAACGAAAAAAGCCCCTGCAATCTTCAATAAAAAGAAATGCAGAGGCTTTTATCTTTATGTTGGCGGAGCGGACGGGACTCGAACCCGCGACCCCCGGCGTGACAGGCCGGTATTCTAACCAACTGAACTACCGCTCCTAAACTTTACTAGAATTCAATCATGTTGACTTCTAATGTTACTCGTTATGTCACTAACAAATAACTAAAATTTAGCACTTGATTGGCGGAGCGGACGGGACTCGAACCCGCGACCCCCGGCGTGACAGGCCGGTATTCTAACCAACTGAACTACCGCTCCACATCAAGTGCGTTGAATAATACGTAGAGTGAGGTAGCCCGTCAATAAGTTTTTTATAAGAACTTAATCAACAAGTCGAAAAACGAACAATTAGACTTTATCTTCAACAATTTGTTGATAAAAACTACCTTCTATCGCTCTTAGGCTCAACACTATCTTCTGGCATGGTTAAATCGATTTGATCCAGCTCTAGCAACATCTTCTCTTTACGCACCTCTGTTTCTAAACGCGCCTGCGTTGCTGCTAATGCTTTTTTGAGGTTACTGCGCTTACGAATGAACAATAAAACCAGTATACCTAATACGATCAATGCAATATTGATGGATACGATTAATACGATAGCATCCTCTTTTGCCTGTTGCTCCTGCAACTTAGCGATCGCATCGGCTCTTGCAGCAAGTTCTTCTTTAGTAGGAGGAGGCTCAGGTGGCTGGATCAGATTAAAAAACAGCTCGGGTAAGCTTAGATAGATCTCTCTTCCGTTAACTGTGGTACTCACCGCATTGAGCTTTAAATGATAACTACCAAAATCCATGACCTTAGGCAGCACAAAGTGGCTATTAGCTTCCTTAAAGTCGGTAATCGTTAGCGGGATCATCTTGCCTGCTGGGCCCTTTATTTCCGCCTCAAGATGCGTTTGCTCAAGTTTAAGTACTTGATCGTTTAACTTAATAGCTAAAGTCCAGACTCCCGATTTGGGATCGTCAGGTGTCAATAACTCAACTTCGACTGGGCGCGGGGATAATCTAAACGGCTCGGTATATTGCCTTTCAAGCACAGCATTGTTAGCCCGCACTTGCAGTGTGTAGCCACCCCATGGCTGCTCTAGATCTAAATCACTGGTAAAGGTCCCGTCATCAGGTCGCTCATCCAGTGCTTCTCCGTTATCTCTATACGTGCCAACGATAAGCGTTCCTGCCGCATAATTTTCATCGGCAGAATGGTTGTCACTTACAAATCGAGCAGTCCAGCTCATCATAAAGTCAAGACCCGGCAAGCGCACTTTTTGTTCATCGCCGAGTAATCTTGCCGTTAATTTAACCCGTTCACCTTGAAACAGTGGCTGTGGAATGGGATCGACATCAATTGAAAGCTTTGACACCTTATCAATCACTGAACCTTCTACCACTTGGCCAATCAATTGCCACGGTCCAGGCATAGGCTGGTTAATGGTGATCATGTCACCCGTTAAGCCTTCCATCCAGGCGACTTTATCCTCAGGATGGCGGTTCACATACCATTTGCTGCCATCTGGACGCACAATGATAACGGGGGCACTGCCGTACTCTCTATGAATGAGCAAGGTTACCGACTCAACCATATGATCGATTCTAAAACGATTCTTTAACTCCGAAGCATGCGAAGAAAGCACGACATTCGCCAAAGCTGCAATGCTAACTGAAAAATAACAAATTAAGAAAACCGCTACATATTTAACGCTTCTAATCATAGAGAAGTTCATAAAATGACGTTTATCCGCGCCAGAGGCATTGTCCTGATTTCGCAACTAAGTCTAGTCGCTCTTCGTGTCTTATCAGTTCATCGGCCGATGCGGCGATCACTTTAAGTTTTGCTCTATCTGCACTTAAGCGTTGGATCCCCCCGCCCTCTTGCCCTGCTTTTTCACTTGAAAGGTTAAACTTGGTTTGGCCACCTGTCATTAACAGGTAAACGTCAGCCAAAATCTCAGCATCGAGTAATGCGCCGTGAAGATCACGGGCCGAGTTATCGATACCATAGCGCTTACACAAGGCATCCAAGTTATTCTTTTGCCCTGGATGTAAATGTTTAGCGATTGCGAGCGAATCGAGGATTTGACAAATATCAGCTGTTTTAGGGCCACGCGGCTGTAACATTGAAAACTCGTGATCCATAAAGCTAACGTCGAAGCTCGCGTTATGTGCAACAATTTCAGCGCCGTCGATAAACTCAATAAAGCTTTGTGCTACCTCATGAAACTTAGGTTTATCAGCCACAAACTCATTCGTTATACCGTGAACCGCAATCGCTTCTGGGTCAATCGGCTGTTGCGGATTGATGTACTCGTGATAATGACGCCCAGTTAAGCGGCGATTGATGACTTCAACACAACCGATTTCAATGATCCTATGACCCAAGTAAATTGGACCGCTCGATTGGTTCATACCTGTGGTTTCGGTATCGAGAATAATTTGTCGCTTTGCGCTTGAAACAATATTCATATGAATTTATACATTTCTCAGTTAAATTTTTTGGGTATACTCGCCCAGCAATTATAGCTATGGTAGCAACTTGATGACTGGACTGAAACAGATCTCTATCTATACCGACGGTTCTTGCCTCGGAAATCCTGGCCCTGGCGGTTATGGCATCGTTTTAAAGTATAAAAAGCAAACAAAAGAGCTTGCTGATGGCTTTGCCCTCACCACGAACAATCGCATGGAGCTATTGGCCCCGATTGTCGCGCTAGAAGTGTTAAAAGTGCCGTGTCAGGTTATCTTAACCAGCGATAGTCAGTATATGCGCCAAGGGATCACCCAATGGATCCACGGTTGGAAGCGTAAAGGCTGGATCACCTCCACCAATCAACCAGTAAAAAACGTCGATCTGTGGAAACGTCTTGACGCAGTATCCCAGCGCCACCAAATTGACTGGCGTTGGGTTAAAGGCCACGCAGGTCATGCTGAAAATGAGCGTTGTGACGATCTTGCCCGCCAAGCCGCTGAAGCTAAACCTAAGCAGGAAGACACCGGTTACATTATCCAACAAGAAAGCCTAGACCAAAGCTAGCGTTGCGCTCAATTAAGTCAACTTGAGTCGTTAGCTTTCGGTGTTTAAAAAACCTTGGCAAAAGTCAATAAAGGCTAAGCCTAACGGATTAAAATTACGACTCTTATGGTGGATACGATAGAACTTACGCTCTAGTGCTAAGCCTTCCACTTCGATAAGCGCCAATTCTTTGCGAATGAGCTCTTTTTCAAGAGTCAGTTCCGATAAAACGCCTAATCCCGCGCCTTGCTTAACAGCTTGCTTAATAGCATCGGGGGTAGAAAAGCGGAACTTTTCTTGTGGCTGTATATCAAGGGCATTCGCAGCACTGACAAAGCAGTCTCGGGTACCTGAGCCCTCTTCTCGCATCACCCAAGGCATATTACGCAGTTCACTTGGCGCAACTCGTTTTCCAGCTAGCGGGTGAGCGGGATGGCAAAAAACCAATAACTTGTCTTTATGCCATGCTTCAACAGCAATACGGCTATCAAGACACTGACTTTCGATAAAGCCCATTTCGCTTTTAAATTCAAGCACGGCATTGATCACTGCCTGGCTGTTATCGATATCGACATTAACCAATGTATTGGTATGTTGCTGACAAAAGGCGACGGCGCTTCTGGCCAGTAAATAATTGCCTATAGTTGAGCTGGCACTAATTGTCAGATTACCGCCAAGTTCAGCCCCTGCTGGCGAAAAGGTATGCTCAATTTGATCGATTTTTTGTAACGCTTCAGTGGCCAAAGGCAACAACAAACTGCCTTGCGAATTTAAGCGTAATCGATTGCCTACTCGCTCAAATAAGCGAGTATCTAATTGTTTCTCTAACTCAGATAGCGCCATCGATGCTGCAGGAGATGACAAGTTAACCATCTCAGCTGCTTTAGCAACTTGACCACTGCGAGCTACCGCCTCAAAAATGGCCAACTGTTTTAATGTTATACGCATCAAGACTCTTTATTTATAATTTGAAAATGATAACCATTGCCATAAAGGCGCTAAGTTTACTTACTATGATGAGTATTAGATGCATGACCTGTACGCCCAGCACTCGGCGCTGTCGACCAATTTCGTTGTTTAACTCTTCGCTTTGCCTGTATTGGCGTTAACGGTGTTTCTAACTTTTTCGCCACCAGCACATAAACACTGCCGGTACTCGGTAACCAAGACTTAAGCGCATGAGACCAAATATTATCAACCTTGGTCTCTGTAAGAAGATGGTGGTGCAGTAAGCGTTCATCGGCAACCACTTGATACCCTAATAATCCTAGCCAATCTTTTACCCGTGAAGGCATAAAAAAGCGCCCATTCCAAGGGATCTCTTGCTGATGTTTAGGCAACATTTGTCCGATAAACATCGGGCTAAGTGGGTTAAAACCAACAATCACTAAATGCCCACCAGAAATAAGGACTCTATCGACCTCTCTCAGTATACGGTAAGGGTCTGCCTCAAACTCTACAATAAAGTTCATCACCACGGCATCGATACTAAGATTTTGAATGGGTAGCTGACTATAGTCTCCCTCGATGCTCGCCTGTGGCTGATCATATAAAGAGTATTGCTTACTGATCCCTACCCCTGGTTTGTCTATTTTATGGCTCAAAGGGCCAAGATTTAACATATAGTAACCAAAAATTCTTGGCCACCATGGGGATAAAGCCTGCTCAACACTTTCGCGAATAACAGCCCCACTCGGAAGTTCCGACCAATGATAAGGTTTTAACGGTAATTGAGACTGTGACAAATCGACCTCCAAAATCACTCTTGTCTACTTTAATAACGAAAGCGGTATACAAGCAATAGCTTTGGTCAGTAAACTTGTTTAAGCGCTCAAATTAATTTTGTTGAGCTGTTAATTTCTTCAAATAGAGAGCCTCGATATGTTACAGATAACTCCATTGCCCGCGTTAAACGATAATTATATCTGGCTGCTTCAATCACAGCAAAGTACTGGTGTCTATGTCGTCGACCCCGGTGATGGGCAAGTGGTTATTGATTATTTAACTCTCAGAAAACAGCCCCTGCTAGGGATTTTAATAACCCATCACCACTATGATCATACAGATGGTATCGAACCATTGCTCAACCATTTTGGCCAAAACGTACCTGTATATGGCCCACAGAGTGAAAATATAAATGGTGTCAATCGTCCTATCACTGCAGGCGGCACTCTTGCGCTAGAAAATTGCGAATTAAATGCAAGGGTTATTCAGGTACCCGGTCACACATTGGGCCATATTAGTTATTTAATCGAAGATGCCCTATTTTGCGGTGACACCCTATTTAGTGGCGGGTGTGGGCGATTATTTGAAGGGACCGCAGAGCAGATGTATCAGTCATTAATGCAATTAAGCCACCTGCCAGACAATACTCGTGTATTTTGTGCTCATGAATACACATTAGCAAACCTTAAATTTGCCGCAAGAGTTGAACCGAAAAATCCAGCGCTTATCGAATACACAGCAAAAGCTCGCACCCTGAGAGCGCAAAATAAACCGACCTTGCCTTCATCAATTGGCTTAGAAAAAGCCATTAACCCATTTTTAAGAGCAGGTAGTACAGAAATCCAGCAAATTTTAGCCGTTCAATTCCAACAACCTATCAGCAATCCCTTGCAAAGCTTCGCACTTCTGCGTCAATGGAAAGACAATTTCTAAAAAATAATCTACAATAGCCCGCTATTTCAGTGCCACTAAGCCAGAACTGAGCAAGAACTAAGCAAGGGTTATCTGGCTTTTTTGAGCCTAATTTAAGGACACACATTTTACATGCGCGTACCACTTTTATTCGTCGCGGGGGGGATTGCCCTGTTGACAGGTTGTCAAAATTTCGGCGACCAGCAGACTGTAGAAAGGATTCCCACTACACCTGTCGTAGTAGAAAAAGTCACCGTAGCACCCATTGTACCTGAAGTCGTAGAGACCGTTGAGATCACTGATATCTGGCAACGTATTCGTCTAGACATGCAGATGGAAGTACCCGATGAAAAACTCGTTCGCCAATATCGCGATTGGTACATCAAACATCCACAGCATTTAGAACGTGTATCTGAGCGTGCTACGCCATTTATGTATCTCATTGTTGAAGAAATTGAAAAGCGTAACTTACCGATAGAGCTTGCTTTGCTCCCCATCGTTGAGAGCGCTTTCGATCCATTTGCCTATTCTCATGGCGCCGCATCTGGTCTGTGGCAGTTCACATCCCCTATGGCTCGTCACTTCGGCCTTGAAATGAACTGGTGGTATGACGGTCGACGCGATGTACCGGCTGCAACAACTGCAGCTCTTGACATGCTTGAGTATCTTCATGGTAAGACAGGTCAAAACTGGTTATATGCGATTGCCGCGTACAACACTGGCGAAGGTCGAGTGATCAACGCAGCTAAACGTAATAAGAAGAAAGGTCTACCAACTGATTTTTTCAGCCTGAACTTACCCAGAGAAACTGAGCGCTATGTACCTCAGCTACTCGCTTTAGCTGACGTAATTAAAAATGCCGATAAATATGGTATTAAACTTACGCCTATAAGTAATCAACCACAGATTGAAGTCGTGGATATTGGAAGCCAGATTGACTTAGCGCTTGCAGCAGACATTGCCAATATGACCACTTCTGAACTACATAAGCTCAATCCTGGTTATAACCGCTGGGCGACAGCGCCTGACGGACCACATTTGCTTGTATTACCCGTTGATAAAGCTGACGCATTTAAACTTGCGTTAAACAATACTGATACTAAAGAGCGCTTAAATTGGGAACGTTATAAAGTTAAGTCTGGCGATAGCTTAGGCTTAATAGCAAAACGCTATAACACAACCATCTCAGCGTTAAAGTCGGTGAATGATATTAATGGCAATACTATTGTTGCAGGTAAGTTTTTACTGATCCCTGTAGCGGCTAAGAATTTAGATGAATATCTGTTATCAGCAGATCAACGTCTAAATCGCCAGCAGAATAAAAATCATGGTGCAAGTAAAGTTACCTACAAAGTAAAATCGGGTGATTCACTGTGGAAAATAGCTAAACAACATAGCGTTAAAACGGCTCAGCTTGCTAGCTGGAATAGCATGGCGCCAAAAGATCCGTTACAAATAGGCCAAAAACTGGTTATTTGGTCAGGTAGCAAGTCAAACAAGGGGAGCTTAAGTGAAGTAACGCGTACCGTGAACTACAAGGTGCGTAATGGCGACTCTTTAGCTCGTATCGCGAGTAAGTTCAATGTCAGTGTGAACGAATTAGTTCGCTGGAACTCACTCGAGAAGACTAAATACATTCAGCCAGGGCAAATGCTTAAGCTGTATGTTGATATGACTAAAGTCAGAGCGTAAAACCATAATAGGTTTTACTGGCTGATAAACATAAAAAAGGCGACCAATAGTCGCCTTTTTTAATGCTTGTCGTTTAACAATTACATTGTGTATTGATAAGTCACAGGCAACATTGCAGGAGTCTGCGATTCTGTCGCTTTGCCTGCAAACAGCGCCTTTAGACTATAGCCTTTAGTGATTTTGGCCGCGACGCTCGCTGGGATAGTAAATTTAACATTTTGCGTCTTACCTGCTGGCATTACCGTTTCTCTCAAGGCTTGGGTAAACATCATCTCGTTAGACCAAGCCCAAACTCGGTGTCCAGAAGGATCGAGTAACCATAAATCGGCTGTCATTCCAGAGATAAACATTAATGGCACGCCATAGCGTTGGTTGTTAGTATATTGCAGAGTCACATTTGCTTTATCATTCACCAATAGCTTCGCATCTAACAATCCCTTGCTCATCGACTTTTCCTTTGTAGGCACTCTGTCTTTCGCACTCCCTGCATCAACGACACCGCCAGCAACAATATTGGTGCTAGCACTCGGTGATGCTGCAACAGGCTGTACTGATGTTTTAGCGCTAGGCTGAACTGCTGATTGAGACTCCTGAGTATTTTCTACGGCAGTGTCAACATTTGCGGTCTCAGTTTGCTGCTCTGAGCAGGCCACCAAACTAAAAGCCAGCAGCGGGAACATTAATATTTTTAGCATTACAGGCCTCCAAACTTCTTAAATAAGCTATCTTTCAATTTATTTGTTTCATCTTTCAGTTTTGAGTCCAGTAGCGCTTTAGTATCTAAGGCAAACTTAGGCTCTGACATGGTGCCAGTGATCAAAAATGGGATCTCAACACCATAGAGAGCATCTCGCTTATCACCGCCCTGACCTTCTAACGAGCCAACAACTGATGTTGTTAACTTATAATCTAACGCTTCATTGAGAATATTAGCAGTACCCTTGCCCTTAAGTCGGATAAGTGGAGAAGCCATATCAAGATCGGGATTCGTTATCACACCATTAGCGATATTAAATGAGCCAGTCATGCTGGTGAAATCAGTCTTTTGCTCAGTAGAACCTGAACCAGCTGATAGGTCTCCACCTAACTTTGCCTTTGCTTCACGGATCATTTGCGGGATGTTAACCCCATGAATAGCTCCATCAGCAATTTCAAACTGCCCGTTTGCAATCAAGTTCTTTTTCAAGTTATCTGGAATTAAGCTCTTACCTTTACCAGTTACATTGAAGTTAGCTTTACCATCTAACATATCAATGTCGGCCATATCGATTAATAAGGCACGAATGTCGACCCCTGTCAGACGTTCATTAAATTGATATTGAGCGACTTTATTTCGACCATCGATTTTCGCTGATGCGTTAACTTTACCCCCATACAGATCCGCTGATAATTGCTTCATATCTGCTACGCCACCTTTCATCACTAATTGCATCACCCAGTTTTGAGTTTTTAAATTAGCGACCTTAACCGACTTGACTCTCACGTCGACATCAAGATTAACCTTTTTCATCGCGGTTAAATCGGGTTCAACAGCTTTAGCTGAGCTTGGTGATGGCTTACTGTCTTTGGTTTGCTGAGCTTCACCTTTAGGTCGCAGCGCATCAAGATCAACATCACCAACCTCAAGCTTAGCAACGACGCTTGGGACAGTATGACCATAAGCCACATCAAGTGAACCAGATGCATCAATATTGGCCGCGTTCAAGCTAGACAGTACTAAGCTAAGCGTTTGTTTTTCCAAAGCGACAACTAAAGAGGTATTAAGATCGACCTTCAACTTGCCATTAGGAAGTCCTTCGCCAGTCACTTGATTACCGATGACAAAATCGTTAATGGTTATAGTTTTAAGATCGTGTGCGACTTTAATTTGGCCTTCACCTTGGCTAACCAGGTTCATATCGGGCAAAGTTGCAGAAAACTCATACTTTAGCGGGGCAAACTCACCCAGTTGAAAACGGCCTAATGTTAGCTCTTTTAGGGCGAAGACTTGTTCAGTCTGAGCAGCATGGTTAATATTGACTATCTTAGTATTGGTTATCGTAATACCACCAATATCAAGGCGCGCTAGACTCGAGCCACTAGTTGCATTCGCAGTAGATTTATCTGCATTGGCGTTTTTACCGGCCTCACCACTTAAACCGTCAAAGCTAGTGCGACCATTTTTTTGAGTCTCTAACATCAAGGTCAAGCCGTCGAGGTTAAGCTGTGAAATCTCTACTTCTTTTTTAAATAGTGGCATTAATGCCACCTCTGCAACCACTTCATTTACGGCAAGCATTGATGGATTTTGAAACCCATCTGGATTTGATAAGGTAATTTGCCCAAGCTTAATGCCTAAGGTCGGGAAAAACGTCCACGACAAATCACTACCGATAATCAGTTCTCTACCGGTCTCTTCTTTCACCAAGTCGACGATTTGTGGTTTAAAATCGTTCGGGTCAAAAATCAAAGTGACATAGAGCACTAAAGCAAGAACTAATCCTAGGATTGAAATAAAAAACCATTTTAAAAATTTCATAGCAGGTTCCATCTGTTAAAACTAAGAAAACAATATCAGTAACTAACTAATATAAGAGACTAATATAGAAATTCAATTTTAGAGTGAATATCAAGAATTACTCTAAATTTAGCACGGATATATCAAGCGCTTCATTAGATATCGCTACTCCGTTGCCATCAGCATAGATAAATGATTGAGGCGAAATGATGACACCATAAATTTCAACTGCAATATTCACTTCACCTATCCCTTTCTTCACTGTTTTTATCGGGTTGGCACCAATCGCTTGTACACCTAAGTCAATCGTTTTGAGTGTACCAATGTCTCTCACGCAGCCAAAAACAACCACGCCTTGCCAACCATTATCTTCTGCGCTTTGTGCGATCATGTCACCTAACAAGGCGCAATCAGTCACCCCTTGCCCATCAACCACTAACACTTTACCTTTACCGTCTTTGGCGAGAACATCTTTAACTTTTGAGTTATCTCGAAAACATTTTACCGTCACTACTTCGCCCCAAAAACACTCTCGTTTACCGTAAGAGATAAACATGGGGGGTAATAGGGTAAGCTTGTCAGCATAGGTATCAAACAGATCGGGTAACAGATCCAACATTAGGCCTCCGTGCAAAAATGAGTATCAATTTACTCTAGATTGACAGGTCAAGAGCCGAAACCCAAGTGCTAACGCACGAATTAACTGATAATTAATCAAATCCAGACTGTTCCCCAGCCAGAATACAAACTATAATCTTGTTCAATGTCTGTACACAGACCCTTTCGTTAGTCGTAGGTAAAAATGAACAACAATATCGAATTAGAAAGTGCCATCGCCGCTCTAGACCAATATGGTTATGATAAAAAACACTCTAGTGATTTAGAGCAGGCTCGTAATAAAACTCAAATGCTAAAGTACATTGACTCGCTAGATTTTAATCTTCGCCGTTTATTAATATTACAAGAAGCGGTCAATGAATTAGTTGATAATGAAAAAAGACTGCTCGCTCAACAAGAAAGTATTCAGACCTATAAAACTAAAATCATCAATCTTTCTCGTCAATTTAACATGTCATACGATGAAGTCATTCAAGTAATGAAACAGCAAGAAAACAATTAATAATAACGAGCTATTCAAAGTTATTTTCTAAAAAAATCAGGTTTATAATTAAGTTTAAACTCAATCAGCAACAAACTTAATCAACTTAACGCGTAAGGCTTTGACTAAAGCTGTCACTAAACAGTGACTAAACACGTTATTTGCTTTATCAGCTTATTTTAGTCATTAAATTAGCGCTAACGTTAGACTGCGACTTGTAGAAAGCTAAATGGTTCCAGTTATCGACCTCAAGCCTATGGATGGGCTTGCAATACACAGCATGAAACTTATCTCTCCAATGTAACAATTCTCTTAAACAGGCCCCATAAACAATTTACATCAACAGTTCACATAAACAAGCCTGCCTACCAGACACGCTGAGCACACTAAACACCATTGTTCAGATGGCCGTATCATCGATGACATACTAATAAATATCATGCTTACACATATCACCCTTGCATTAGCGCTTGTCACTTAGGACATGACACCTGACTAGTTACAGACATCGTTCTAACATTAATGCATTAAGTTAACTCCAGTTTATAAAACATCAAATATGGAGATAAAAATAACAGCACACCTTTTGATTTACATCGAATTAATTAAATGGTTGAGTTTCTTTATTACCCGTCAGTATACGAAAGCATTTTATAAACACTTGTTTACACCACTTATTTTGCTTTAACCTTAATCCTAACAAAACCAAAAACAATAAAATGTATAGGCTTGGTTCAATGATTTCAGATTTAACTGACCAGTAAAAATGTATCGGAACCAAAATAGCAATAACATAAATCCAATTATGTAATTTTTGCCAGCTCTTACCCATTTTGCGTACAACAACTTTGAACGAAGTTAATGCCAACGCTGCGAGTAAAATATACGCCATCGCCCCCACGAGTATATAGGGACGTTTAACAACCTCTTCAAAAAACAGTGACCAGGCAAACACTAAATCTAAACTAAAGAATGCCAACACATGCAAACTGGCATAAGCGAAGACATACAGGCCAACTAATCGCCGAGTTTGCAGTAGGATCCCGAGTTTAAACTTCTTGGTAACGGGTGAGATAAGTAAGGTTGCTGCCAGTGCATTGAGAGCCCCTATTCCAGTAAAGTGAATGATGTACTGTACCGGATCGCCACCTGCATTATCACTCATCACTTTTAGCACTAAATAGACGATAGGCAGCAGGCCTATCAAGTGAAATAGCCCTTTTAGCCGAAATACTGAGCGGCGATTAACACGCATAAACATCTCCTACTAATCCGCCAACACTAAACGTGTAAACAGTGATTCAAGCTAGCTAATAAAACTTATTTAAATCCATACCGTTATACAGATCTGACACAATGTCGCCATAACCGTTAAAAGGTAGAGTTGGGATCCGTTTTGCCGAAAAAAGCCCACCTTCTGCGATCCGACGTTCTGATGCTTGCGACCATCTAGGGTGGTCAACCTCTGGGTTAACATTGGCATAAAACCCATACTCACTGGCGGCGAGTTGATTCCAAGATGTGGGCGGCTGTTTGTCTGTTAAGCGAATACGAACAATCGATTTAATACTCTTAAAGCCATATTTCCACGGCACGACAAGGCGGATAGGCGCACCATTTTGTGGCGGCAATGTTTTTCCATAAAGGCCCACTGACAGAAAAGTTAAGTCGTTCATCGCTTCGGCTAACGTTAAGCCTTCTACATAAGGGTAGTTAATCCCTCCTCCTGCATAACGACTCCTTTGACCCGGCATCTGTTCAGGATCATATAAGGTCTCAAAGGCAACATACTTAGCGTTGCTATTTACGCCCACTTTCTTAAGTAAGTTAGCTAATGAAAAGCCAACCCAAGGGATGACCATGGACCATGCTTCTACGCAGCGGAAATTGTAAGCTCGTTCCTCTAATGGGAAAAGAGTAAGTAGGTCATCGTAATCAAGTGTCACAGGTTTATCGACCTCACCGTCGATGACCAGTTTCCAAGGTTCAACCTTAAGCTCTTGGGCATTGTCTTGTGGATCTGTCTTGCTAGTACCAAATTCATAAAAATTATTGTGAGAAATAATTTTAGACTCAGGGGTTAATGCGCCATAAAGCAGGTGGTCATATTCGGCCTGTTTAGCAAAAGGTAGGGATTTAGTCATAAATGCCGCCTTTTGCTCATCGCTAGAAAACAGGTCAAACACACCAGCATTAGCGTGAGAAGATAACAGCGCACCAGCACCTATAAAGCCCATCTGTTTAAGGATCCTACGACGGTCTTGGTACACCTCTTCTGGGGTAATATCGCACTCTTTAAACTTATCCCAAGCAGCAGTTTTTTTTATATTCATTAGCCGCACCCATCCTATTTTTATATCAATTAGTATTGTTAACTAATCAGACCGACAAAGTCGATGAAAGGTTTCATCCACGTTTTGTTATTACATATCATTAACAGCTGGCTATGTCTGCACCACTTGCCTGACTAATCACTTGCTTAAGCTTGCAGTGTTTAAATCGCCGTGCCACTCTAGCGTCTCATTAACCATGTCAAGAGCCTTCTCACATGCCATTAGAGCTTGCATTTTCAACCGCACAAATTGTTATCATTGCCGCAATCGCTTTTCTATCTATGCTGATTGGTGCGTTATTTAATCAACGAAAAACTCGTATTAAATGGGAATACGTACGAAACCAGCTTTTAGATGAGATGGAACAAACAAAACTTGAGCTCAATACTGAAATTCTTGAATTAAAAGAAACCATTCATCAGAAAGAATTGGTGATAGATCAATATCAAGACAAGCTGGAGTTTCGCCTAGAGCAATTAGGCAAAGCACAAGCACAAGCAGAAAGAACCCAAGAGCTGGAGCAGTCACTGGTCGATAACCAACGAAAGCAGATGGAAACTCAACTTGCCCTTTCCAAATCTAATGCCATGCAGCAAACCCTAGCGGCCAGTTTTGATGCAAAACAACAAGCTCTCAACGACAAAATACAGTTACTAGAAGATTCTGAAGTACGTTTAACAGCCCAATTTGAAAACCTAGCGACTAAGATTTTTGAAGCACGCAGTGAAAAACTACAATCACAAAACAATCAACAATTAGATAGCGTACTAGCGCCGTTTAAACAGCAAATTGAAGGATTTAGGGCGCAGGTTCAGGCATCATATTCTCATGAACAAACTCAGCGCAGTGCCCTTAAACACCAACTTGACTCATTAACTGAACTTAACTTAAAGATGAGCCAAGATGCTGTTAACCTCACCAAAGCACTTAAGGGTGATAACAAACAGCAAGGCAATTGGGGAGAAGTGATCCTTGAGCGCGTTTTACAAGAGAGTGGTCTGCGAGAAGGTCATGAGTACGATACACAAACAGATCTTAAAAGTGACAGCGGTAAGCGTTTTAAGCCCGATGTCATCGTGCACTTACCTGAGAACAAAGATGTTGTTATCGATGCGAAAATGTCTCTTGTTGCTTACGAGCGATACTTTAACAGTGACGATGACGATATTCGCGCACAAGCAATTAAAGAACATATCATCTCTGTTCGTGGTCACATAAAAGGCTTAAGCCAAAAGGATTATCAAAAACTTCACGGTGTTAAAAGCTTAGATTACGTATTGATGTTCATTCCACTTGAGCCTGCCTTTTTACTGGCACTTGAGCATGACCCAAGCTTAGTTAACTATGCACTTGAAAGTAATATCATGCTGGTTAGTCCGACTAACTTGCTGGTCGCATTGCGCACTATTAACAATATTTGGCGTTATGAGTACCAAAACCAAAATGCACAGATGATCGCTAAACAAGCTGGCAGGATTTACGACAAGTTATGCGGTTATTTAGACGATATGGAAAAGTTGGGTCGTTCACTTGAATCTGCAGATAAAAACTTTACTAATGCCATGAACAAGTTATCGACAGGAAAAGGCAACGTCATCCGTCAAGCGCATCAAATGCAACAATTAGGCGTACAAACCAGTAAAAAAGTGGACGCACAACTTCTAGATAAAGCGCTAAGCTTATCAGATGATGATTATCATCAAGACGAATGAACAAGGCTGACATGCAAAGCTTAGTTACAAAGAGTAGTTACTAAAGAGCAGCTACTTAAAATTAGTTAACAGCTGACACAACCAGTCTCAATAGGGATAGTTAAGAGGATTGTTGCAAATGCACAAGCAGTTACGTCGCATTTTAACGGGGATGATAGCAATGCTTGCATGCTCCTCAGTCTATGCTTCTACATTGACCAAAGAGCAGCAGCTTTATGTAGAGGCGAGAAGCGCGCTAAGTAAACAGCAATTGGATAAGTACCAGCCGATGCGCGATAAATTAGATGACTACCCTTTAGCCATCTATTTAGACTTTCACAATAACATCAATAATATCCTCAAGCTTCCCGCAAAGCAGGCAATGACAGCGCTAGCCCCCTTTGAGGCCAGTCCATTGTATAACACGGGACGTTACCGTTACCTCAAGCGCAGTGGTAGTCAAAAACGTTGGCAAGATTTCCTCATCGTCAGTCCAAACAGCCCTAATAACATTACCCTACAATGTTATTACTACCGTGCCCAATTACAACAAGGCGATAAACAGATCGCCTATAACGGGGCTAAAACCCTTTGGTTATACGGCCGCTCTCGTCCGAAAGAGTGCGATCCCTTATTCAAAGAGTGGCAAAAAGCCGGGCTGCGTAGCCAAGAGCTCATCTGGTCACGTATGTTACTCAGTTTCGAGCAAGGCCAGTACGGACTGTTATCGTACCTTTCACGACAACTTACCACGCATAAAAATGACGCGAAGCGTTTGCTTGCTGTCTATAAAGATCCGCGCAGTCTTCGCCATACATCAAAATTCAGTGGCAAAGCCAAGATTAATGCAACCATTGTGGATTTAGGCCTGAGAAAATTAGCCAAGAAAGATCTCAAGCAAGCGGTAAAACTGTTCGCGACATATCAGAAAGCTGACAGGTTCAGTGATTATCAAGGCAGAAAACTGAGCCGTTACTTGGTCAGAAGAGCGTTAATTTATCAAACGATTGAACTTCAAAGCTACGTAGATACCATTTTACCCTTGCTTGATAGCGACGATCTTGTTGAGATGCGTTTGCGTTGGGCACTTAGAGATAATGACCAAAAAAGTTTTGCCCAATTTTTACCCCAACTCAGTGAACAAAAACAAAATACTGCCCGCTGGAAATATTGGCGTGCGACTGTACTTGCAAAAGAAAATAGCAAGCAAAGCCAGAAGCAATCTATGGCGCTGTTTGAAGCGCTACGTTTAGAGCGCAATTTTTATGGTTACCTTGCTGCCGCTAAATTAAAACAGCCTTATCAACTACAAGATCAGAAAACTCTGAGCGATAATGCGCTAAAGCAAAAGATATTTAACGACAGAGGGTTAGCTCGGGTACAAGAGTTACTCGGGATTGATAAACAGTCTGATGCAAGAGCTGAGTGGGTCATGTTACTTAACCGTCATGATAAAGCGATGCAAAAAGAATATGCTGTCTATGCTGTTGAGCAAAAGTGGCATAGCCTAGGAGTTCAAGCCAGCATACAAGCTAAACTCTGGAATGATATGCAGATGCGCTTTCCTTATGCCGCACAAACCTCTTTTACTCATGCCAGTAAAAAGTATGCCGTGGATATTGATGAAATCCGATCCATTTCACGAAGAGAAAGTGCCTATTACCCAAATGCCACATCCGGAGTGGGAGCTCGAGGATATATGCAGTTGATGCCAGCCACTGCTAAGCAAACAGCGCAGAAAACCAAACTCCCCTACAGCGGAACTAAAAGTCTCTATGATGAAAAGCTCAATATCTCGCTAGGCAGTGCCTACTATGGCGGTTTACTCAAACAATTTGATCAAAATCGAGTATTGGCAACGGCTTCTTATAATGCTGGTCCCCACCGTATTAATAACTGGCTTAAAAAGAGTGATGGTAAACTTGATGTCGTAAGTTTTATCGAATCTATCCCCTACAGAGAAACTCGGGAATACGTACAAGCGGTTCTCAGTTATCGGGTGATCTATCAGATTAAACAAGATAAACACGCTGAGTTATTATCTGAGCAGGAGCTCAAATTTAGCTACTAGCATTTAGTCCCATTATTAATGGCTACCTTTGCCACATGAGTTTAATCTTTTGCACAGTTGACAGGATACTAATCCATTACAACTAGCCATTACAACTAGGCTACTGCAACTAAGCATTAATCTAGCCTATTATTGCGCAAGATAACTCAGTAAAACCATCAATCTAAAACCGCTCTAGCAGTCCCCATTAACTAGAGAACTAGAGCGGTCCATCATTTTGCTAGCATTTATATCATTTTCAGCATTTACACCATTTCAGGCCTCTTCAACAGTCTTGCTTCCCCTTTCTGGGCAGCGCGCTCGTTTTATCAGTGTTACATCAGTTACCCCGCCCCTATGCGCTACTGAAAAAGATCAACGCAGAGGAGCTATCCACATCAACGAATTCTGGTGATAACAAAAAAACGAGTTGGAATAATACTGTAAAGTAATTCGATGATGCTGGTTATGTTACAAAACAATCCTTTATTATCACTGGCAAGCCAACACATTTTCCACCATAGTAAAGGCATGCCGAATTGATAACTAAAATATAATTGGCAGCAAGGATCCGTATGCACAATGACCATATAGCCATCATTCTAAAACAACTTGAAACCGTGCTACTCGGTAAACCTCACCAAATAAAGCAGGCTTTGACCTGTATCTTGGCTCGTGGCCACTTACTGATAGAAGATCTACCTGGAATGGGAAAAACCAGTCTATCTCACGGCTTGGCACAAACCTTAGGGCTGAGCTATCAAAGGATCCAATTTACCAGTGATATGCTCCCAGCCGATATTCTCGGCGTCTCAATCTTCGATAAACAGCAAACTGAATTTGTGTTTCATCCTGGGCCTATTTTTAAACAGATGATCCTCGCGGATGAAATTAACCGGGCCAGTCCTAAAACTCAAAGTGCACTGTTAGAGGCCATGGCTGAGCAACAGATCACCGTAGATGGCAGTACTTACCTTTTGCCGCAGCCCTTTTTCGTTATCGCGACCCAAAACCCCAGTGAGCAATCGGGTACATTTCCACTTCCCGAATCCCAGCTAGACAGATTCATGATGAGGATATCCATTGGTTATCCTGCCCCCGACGCTGAGCTAGCGATGTTAAAAGGTCAAGATAGTCGCGCCCAAACGGAAATTTTACCCCAATGCCTCACTGCGTTAACCCTACAAGAATTGCAAGTCTGTACAGATAATGTCAGTGCATCAGATGCCTTACTGCAATACATCCTTGCCTTAGTAAACGCATCCAGAAATGAGCCCCAAGGCTCAGGGCTCTCGCCAAGAGCCAGTAAAGCGATACTACAAGCCGCAAAAGCTTGGGCATTTATTCATGGTAGAACGTACTTAGTTCCTGAAGACGTTCAGTCGATATTTCCTCACGTTGCAGAGCATCGAATTAGCTCACATTCAAAACAGCAAGGTGAAGCGTTATCGGCAAAAATAATCAACAGGATCAATCCAATACTTTAAGAAACATGTATGCAAGTTCAAAGAGAATCTTATTGAAAGCGCACCAATTTTTAGGCAAGTTTTTATAATAGGAGTTTATGCGAAACCGTCACAAACTAAACACAAAGATCAAGCAAAAATGGCAGCGATGGGTCTCCCGCAGAATTCCAGCAACAGAGCAAATAACCCTCAGCCATAAGAGCATTTTTATCCTGCCTACAGGGTTTGGACTGGCGTGGATTTTTCTATTCGTGTTACTCTTTTTATTTGGGACAAATTACCAAAATAACCTTGTAATGGGCTTAAGCTTTTTACTGTTAAGTATCTTTAATACCTGCATTATCTATAGTTATAAAAATTTAGCCGGACTCACCCTATCAAGTAGTAAAAGTAGCAACAGTTTTGCTGGTCAAGCCCTCTATTTCCCTATTAATTTAAGCTCACCAAATATTGCCTATGAGATCCAGCTTAACTTTCAAAATCAACCTTTAGAAGTTGTAAAAACAGTCAATCGGCACCAAACGCAAACCTTAGTAACCTTTAAGCACTCTCATCGCGGCTATAATCGTCCCGGCAGAATGAAAGTAGAAACTCGATACCCCCTCGGACTTTGCCGAGCCTGGTCACATGTCGATTTAACCTTAGCTCAGTTGGCATTCACACAGCCGGTAATTGACCCGAACCCCATTCAATTAAGTGTCCATCAAAGTGATGTTCCACAAGATAACGGCAAGTATGTGGCTGGCGTTGATGAATATAAAGGGCTAAAAGAGTACGTGGTTGGTGAGCCATTAAAACAAGTCGCTTGGAAACAGTGGGCTCAAGGACGCGGCATGTTAACCAAAGAGTTTGAAAAGCCACAAGGTGCACCTATGTGGTTATCCTTAGAGCCAACAACTAAAGATATAGAACTCGCATTAAGTTATCTTTCCTGGCATACCGAGCAGCTAAGTTCAAACAATCAGACCTTTGGCCTTGCAATCGACGGGATCTCAATCCCACCGTCTAACGGTGAACAACACCGAATTGAGGTTCAAACTCAATTAGCGTTATTTTCAAGCAATCGAGTCAGTCCTGAGCACCCGACGGATTTGCCCAACTTACACAATACCTCGCAAAGCAAACGACAACAAAGGGCTCATCCTACCCCCCAAGAAACACCACAACAGGTCAAGCTATGACGGCAAAAGAGAGCCAGAGGATCTCCCGTCATACATTAATGTGGTTACTGATCACCAATATCGCGATCTTGACACCGTTATATGAACAGGTCACGCTGTGGTCACTGTCTATTTGTGCCATCTGTATATTTTGGCGCATCGGGATCTATCTCGGTAAAGTCGCTAAACCACCCAAATGGTTAGTGACCAGCCTAGCTTTTGCTTCTGCAACAACACTTGCCATGGTTGCAGCACAGATTGGTGTCCTCACCGCAATGGTCAATCTACTCATCTTAGGTTACGCCCTTAAGTACATTGAGATGCGAAACCGCCGTGATGTGAGGGCCGTTGTACTGGTTGGCTACTTTCTTATCGCATTTACTTTTATTCAGCAGCAAACCTTACTTTCTACCCTGCACTTATTAGTGGTAACCGCCATTAATACCTGCGTGCTAATCAGCCTATATCACGATGAAGGCAACTTTAAATATGCCGCCACTCTAGGCAGTAAAATTATTTTTCAAAGCCTCCCGCTTGCGATTATTTTATTTCTCGTCTTGCCCCGCCTTCCTCCTTTGTGGATGGTACCACCACAAAATGGAGCCCAAACAGGACTCTCAGATAACGTCAGTTTTGGGGATATTAGCCAGCTTACGCGCTCTAGTGAACTGGCTTTTAGGGCCACTTTTGAGACGGGTGCGCCGAGCAATGACAAACTATATTGGCGTGCCATAGTAATGGAAGATTACGATGGACAAAATTGGACGCAAAACCCAAGGTTCACCAATTCCTATGATGGCCTCCCCAAAAATCAGCCCGCTATATTCGCCGAGCAAGCTTCAGCGCAATCGGTAAACCCGCCCGCTTTTCCCCTCACTCAGACTGAGGCCGCTAACCCAACTTCAACCGCCATCACCTATAGCGTCATTGCTGAGCCCAGCGCGCAGCAGTGGTTATTTGGTCTTGATGTCGCCACCAGCAATGATAAAACCATTCGCCAGCGTGCTGACCATACTCTTTATGCCAATAAGCCAATCGATCAAAGACGTATATATCAAGTCACCAGTTTTGATAACCGCATTATGGATCCTCTGCTTAGCGCTGAGAGTCGCGCGATTAACCTCGCGCTACCTAAGGCTGTTAACCCTCAAACCCGTGAATTAGCGGATAAGTTTGCCATAAGCTATCCGGTACAAGAAGATAGGCTCAACGCCATGATGCGCTACTTCACGCAGCAGCCCTACTTTTATACATTGCGTCCCCCGCGGGTTGGCAAGCAGCAAATTGATGACTTTCTTATCTATAACAAGGCGGGGTTTTGTGTGCATTACGCCAGTGCATTTGCATTTATGGCCAGAGCGACTGGGATCCCTGCACGATTAGTCACAGGCTACCAAGGGGCTGAGTTCAACCCAGCAGCAGGTTATTACAGTATTTATCAATACATGGCACATGCTTGGGTTGAGGTTTGGTTGCCCAATCTTGGCTGGGTGCGCTTCGACCCAACCGCAATGATTGCACCTGAGCGAGTCGAACAAGGCTTTGATGCTTTTTTTGATCCCGAAACAACCTATCTACTGGATAACCCCTTTAGCGCACTTGGCTATCGTGACAACGCCGCTCTTAATCAATTACGGATGCATGTTGCCTGTGTCGATTATTTTTGGAGTGTGTGGGTGCTTGGGTTTAATAGCCAAAAGCAGCAACGCGTATTAGAGGAGATTTTGGGTGAAGTCACTCAAACTAAACTGGCTATTTTTATCCTTATTAGCCTTTGTGTCATTGGCTTAGCCATCGCATACAGTGCTGGGTTAATCCAATTTCATCGCTCAAGTGATAAACACCTCAACGCCTATTACTCTGTATGTAAAATGCTCCGCCAGCGAGGGCTATCTAGGGAATATCATGAGGGACCTCAAGATTACAATCTTCGAGTGGCTGCAGCCTTCCCCGCCATCGCCGAGGACTTTGATAAATTAACCCAATATTTTGTGGCGATTAAATATCAAAAAGTCAGTAAAAGAGCCCTGAAACGTTTTTCTCGATTACTTATCAAGCAATCGAGATGGTTAAAAATCAATATCATCAAACAGAGATTGGCACTTAATAAAACAAACACATAGAATGGATTAATCCAGCAGTAACCTGCTCACCAAACTGCATTCTTGTTAAAGGAACGCCATGCTATACCTAGTCCAATCGAACCAAATGGAAGCGCTGTCACAGCTATTAGCTACAGAGCTGCGTACCCCATTACCTCATACCCCTTTGTTAATGCCTGAGCATATTTTGGTACAAAGCCCGGGGATGTCCACATGGTTAAGACTCGAAATAGCAAGGCAAAACAACATTGCAGCTGGGCTTGAGTTTCCACTGCCATCAAGCTTTATCTGGCAGCTATGCCATACCTTGCTTGATGATGTGCCTAAAGAGAATGCTTTCACCAAAGCGGCAATGACCTGGAAACTGATGGAATTGCTGCCCACACTTATCGACCATGAAGATTTTTTACCCTTGGCCAATTATCTTAATAATGGTAATGGTGAAGCGACTGAAAGCACTGTGATAAGTGGCAGTGACGCTGCAAGTGAAATGGCCGACGCGATTATTGAGCAAACAGAACAAAACCCACTTAAGTTATATCAACTCTGTGGTCAAATTGCCGATATCTTCGACCAATATTTAGTCTACCGTCCCGACTGGATCACCGCATGGGAAGCTAATGAACCAAGGTTGCCTCCAAAAGGTGACAAGCTCAGCCCAGCTCAAGCTTGGCAGCCTATTCTATGGCGCGCCCTTATTGACTTTAATGCCAATGGCTTAAATAAGAGTCGCTACCACCGTGCTAACTTGCATCAATCTTTATTCGATGCATTGGATGATCCGAATACCTGTTTAGACGCCTTACCTAGACGACTATTCGTCTTTGGGATCTCGTCCATGGCGCCGCAAACCCTCGATGTATTGCACTATTTAGCCAAGCGCATCGATGTGATCATGCTTAATCTCAGCCCGTGTCAGCATTATTGGGGAGACATTGTCGACCCGCGTTTGCGCGCACGTATGGCACTGCAGTACGCCGATAAACAAAAGCTAGAATTGGAGTGGGAAGATAAGCTTGAGGTTGGTAATCCAATCTTAGCCAATAATGGCAAAATGGGCCGTGAGTTACTTGACTTACTGTTAGAGTTGCCAGAAGAGCATACCGCATTCAATTTTGATTGCTACCAAGAGCCTAACACCGACACCATGCTCAGCGGCGTGCAATATGACGTTCTGGAGCTCAGTACCCGTGGTCAAAGCTTGGGGCCAGATGCCGCGCTTTATTTAAGCTTAGATGGCAGACGCGTTATCGACCCAAGCGATAACTCAATAACCGTTCGCAGTTGCCACAGCCCGCTTAGAGAAGTCGAGACCCTGCACGACCATCTGCTCGAGATGCTGTCTCGCCCTCTTTCTGACGGACAATCTCCACTAGCGGCAAAAGATATCGTGATCATGATGCCCGATGTTGCGGCCTACGCGCCTTACATCGATGCCGTATTTGGTGCTAAACAAGGCAGCCACTTTATCCCTTATGCGATAGCGGATCGCGGCGCCGCCCAAGAATCTCCTCTTATTTCAAGCTTTTTACACCTATTGAAAATTAATCAGAGTCGTTTTGGGCTTACCGATATTCTCAGTATTTTAGAAGTGCCAGCCGTACTGCGCCGCTTCGAACTAGACGATGACGGACTCGCCGTGATTAAGCGCTGGCTAGATCAAGCCGGCGTGCGCTGGGGACGTGATGAAACCAGTCGCACCGAATATCAACTGCCAGCATTTGAACAAAACTCATGGGCTTTTGGCATTAAACGCTTAATCTTAGGTTATAGCTTCAGTGATGACTCGCCACTCTATCAACACAGCTTATCGGTTAATGGTGTTGAGGGACAAACAGCGCAGGCGCTAGGAAAATTACTCGACTTTATCGAAGCGCTCGATGACGTGCATCAAGCACTTGCACAGGTTTGCAGCCTCAGTGAACGGATGGCGCAGCTAGAAGCCATACTCGAAAACTTCTATGAGGTTGATGACGATGAGATGGTGCAGCAGCAAGAGATCAGAGACGCCATCGTTAAACTCAATGAAGAGTTGACCGAAGCTGGACACACAACGCCGTTAACCATAGAAGTGCTACAAAACTGGTTTAATAGCCGTTTATCTGAATCTCGCGTAGGTCAGCGCTATCTTGCCGGAAGTGTTAATTTCTGTACCTTAATGCCAATGCGATCTATTCCATTCAAACTGGTTTGCTTACTCGGAATGAACGACGGCGTCTATCCGAGAGTACAGCATCCTGTTGGTTTCGATCTTGTGGCGCAAATGGGGCCAAGAAAAGGCGACCGCTCTCGTCGATTAGACGATAGATATCTATTTTTAGAAGCCATTTTATCGGCGCGTGAGCAACTTTATATCAGCTATATCGGTAACAGCGAGCGTGATGACTCTGAGCGGATCCCCTCTATGTTGGTCTCTGAGTTAATCGAGTATTGCCAACTGGTCTACTTGCCTAAAAGTTTAAAGAACGAACAAACTTCGGCGGAGCAAGTGTCCCCCGCATTGATCGATAACATCGAAAAACAGATCCGCGCGCACCTTATTAAAAAGCAACCACTGCAGCCGTTTGATAACCGACTTTATACTGCGCAAAATCCAGTGGCTAATGCTGAAACTCAAAGTGTTGAGCAACTAAACGGACACATTCAGCAGAGCTATTCGGCTCAGTGGTGCCCAGCCCCTATCAAGCCCGTTGATAGTCTGTCAGCAGAAACGCTGCGTCACTACAAACGTTTCATTGGACAAACCACACAGCTGCAACAGGTTAATGATGAAACAGATTTAACTAACACTGAACTTGAGCTTTCCGCCCTTATCCGCTTTTTTAGGAATCCGGCGCAGTACTTTTTTAACCGTACTTTAAAAGTCGATCTCGGACTTGATATTCAAGCCGATGATAATGACGAACCTTTTAGCTTAAACGCGCTTGAACGCTACAAACTGCAAGCCAAACTGTTAGACGACGCCATAGAAAGTGGTGAACAGCAGCCAGCAGCTGAATTATTAGAACGCTTAAAAGCTCAGGGAAACCTGCCGCTAAAGCCCTTCGACGACTTGATTTTAAATCAATATCTGCATGATATTAACCCTTTGATTGGACGAAGCTTATACCTAAAAGGTGAACACTCCCAATCGGTTAATATCGACCTTTTATTTGAAGATATTGGCTTGCACTTGGTGGGACGCATTGATGATTTGAGTGTAAAAGGACTTGTGAATTACCGACCCGGCACCGCCAATGGCCGCGACTTAATTCGTGTCTATTTAAGACACCTCTGCCTTTGTGCCATGCAAAGTCAGCCAGGGCTTAAAGCTGAGCTAGAACAGGAACTCAAACCAGAACTAAACCAAGAGCTAAGTAGCACGCCAATAACCAGCTACTTACTCGATATTGGCCATTTTCATGCGTTTGCCCCCATTACAGCAGAACAAGCAAAAGCGCAGTTGAGCCAATGGTTACACTGTTTTAAACAAGGTCAAGCACACCCCCTGATGTTTATGCCGCGAACAGCCCTGGCCTACGTAGAGGCTGAAGGCAGCCACAGACAGAAACTACTCGAAGCGCAGTCACAGTGGTTAGATGAGCAAAGTCAGTTAGGTGAAGGGCTAGAGCCCCACTTCCAACGTTTATTTAGCTTCCCTGAAGACTTTACTGAACAGAGCTTCGCAAAAACAGCCAATACACTACTTTCGCCACTATTAAGCTTGTATTACAAAGATAAACTCAGTGAGCTAGCCACTTTTGCAGAATCCGGTAACGATACCGTAAATTTGCAAGCTGCCTCTTCGCTAAATAGCCAAAGCGAGGCAAATTAAGATGAGTAATAATCAAGTAGAAAATATGACTTGTACAATAGAGCAGTCCATTACAGCCACTATCGTGACAGAACCTTTAAATACCCTGACACTGCCTTTTGGCGGCAGCCGCTTAATTGAGGCCAGTGCGGGGACAGGTAAAACCTTTACCATTGCAGGTTTGTACGTGCGCTTACTGCTTGGTCATGGTATTGAGTCACCGCTAACCTGTGAGCAAATCTTGGTGGTCACCTTTACCAATGCCGCCACAGGTGAGCTAAGGGATCGTATTCGTAAAAAGATCCAACTCGCCTATCGTCGCTTTATCGGCCTAGAGGTCGATGATGAGTTAATCAATGCGCTTTACGTTGCAACAGATGAAACTGCGCTCCCGATCGCCCGTAAACGCTTGGACTTGGCGCTTAAATCTCTCGATGAGGCCGCTATCTTTACTATTCACGGTTTTTGTCAGCGTATTTTAGCTGATATGGCCTTTGAATCTTCTTTATTATTTGAGTCTGAATTTACCCTAGATGATAGCGAGTTTTTACACCATGCGGTGAGAGATTTTTGGCGTGAAAAGTGCTATCCACTAAATGGCAGTTTAGCCCATGTTATCCAGTCAAAATTTAGTGAGCCGGATGTATTATCACGTCAACTCAGGCCACTACTGGGAGCCAGCAATGCCATTGCTCAGCCTCAACCTGAAGCCTTTGATAAGCTAGAAGCCAACCTCACTCAAAGTCTCAGCCGCTTTAAACTGAGTTGGCCAAAGGATCGCGAACAAACTGAAACCCTGTTACACGCATTGCCACTGAACGGGGCACGTTTCGGTAAAAAAGCAGACGGCTATCCAAAGCTTGCAAAGATGCTCGATGAACTCGATAACTGGGTAGCCTTTGGCCAGGGTCTCCCACCGGCAAAGGCACTTGAAGCGTTATCACTTAACAGCCTGAAATTGAATAAGGGCGGAGAGATCCCCACCGCTCAGCAAGCACCTATGCTGGATCATATAGAGCGGCTCACTCAGTTAATCGCCAGTTTAATTCCAAGCTTTCTTTATTGCGCCAGAGATGGCATTGCCAAGCGTTTTGCCAAGCAAAAACTTGAGCGCAACTTGCTTACACCTGATGATTTGTTGCTAACCCTTGCTGGTGCGCTGAGTGTATCAAAAGACAATATCTTAGCCCGCAGTATTAGCCAGCGCTTTCCGGTGGCATTAATCGATGAGTTTCAAGATACCGATCCGTTACAGTTTGAGATCTTTAACTCCATCTATCAAAGCACGGATCCTGATAGCGCCTCGGCGCAACAGGAGAAACTTAGTTTATTGATGATTGGCGATCCAAAACAAGCGATTTACGCATTTCGCGGCGCCGATATCCACACCTATATTCAGGCGCGAGAACAAACAGCCAAGCATTACAACTTAGACACTAACTATCGCTCGAATAAGCAGATGGTTGATGCCGTTAATGGGATTTTTAGCCACAGAGCAGACCCTTTTATTAGTCAGTCTATTCCGTTCGAACCCGTCAAAGCATCCAGTTTTGCTGATAAAAAAATCCTCAAAGAGCAACTAGCGGATAACAGCGCATTAAGACTTAGACTATTAAGCGAAGAGAGCGAAAAAGGCCTCAATAAAACCACGGCTCGACAGCTATTAGCCGATGACGTCGCCAATGAAATTGCTTTATTGCTCACAGATGCACAGCAAAACATTTGCACCATTGGCGATAAACCGCTCAAAGCCAAAGATATCGCCGTATTGGTCAGAGACCGACATGAAGCGAATGTTATAAAGTCAGCATTAAACTTACGCCAAATTGGTGCGGTATTTTTAAGTCGTGACAGCGTTTTTAATACCTTAGAAGCCCGAGAAATGGCGTTAGTGCTTTATGCTATGGCTGATCCCAAAGATGAGCGCGCATTAAGAAGTGCACTAGCTACATCACTATTAGGTTACAGTGCCGAGGCGATTCATCACTTCAATCAAGACGAAGATAAGCGCCAAACATTGCTCGAGCAATTTGCGCAGCTGCATCAAGTGTGGCTAAAGCGCGGCATTATGCCCGCGTTATTGACCTTGGCTAGCCAAACTCAGATCATCGAGCGTTTGCTAAATGCAGAAGAAGGTGAGCGACGCTTAACAGATTTTAGGCATCTCGGTGAGCTACTACAGCAAAAAGCCACCGAACTCGATGGCAGCAGCGCACTCATTAATTGGTTCGAACAAGCATTGATCGAAAATCAACCAAACGAAGACGCCCAGTTACGTTTAGAGAGTGAACAAAACCTCGTACAGATTGTGACAATCCATAAGAGTAAAGGGCTTGAGTACCCTATCTGTTTTGTACCGTTTGTCAGCTTAAGCCGTGATAATCGAAAAAAACCATCGCCTATGCTGTATCACGATAACAATAAACTTATCTGGGATATTGAGCAGAGCGAGGCTGGCTGGGAACATCAAAAACGTGAAACCTTGGCCGAAGATCTGCGCTTGCTCTATGTCGCGCTAACTCGCCCGGTGCTTAAGTGCTATCTGTATATTGCCAATCACAGCCGCTTTACTAAAAAGTCAGGTATGAGCAGTCAATTGCATGAAACCGCTATCGGCTACCTACTTGGGATTGAAGATAAAGCCTGTGATTATGACAGGCTACTTGCTCAAGCTAAACGATTGCAAGCCTCAAAACCCGATGCCATCAGCTTACAGGAACTCGCCGCTGCAGGCAGCGAAGATGAGCTCACTGCTGAGCCCATTATTCTGGCTAAAGAGGAGTCTGTAGAGGCTAACTTTGCCCCTAAAGTGCTCAAGCGCCCACATCTTACCCCTTGGCGAGTAGGCAGTTACTCTGGCCTTGTAAAACACTTAGCTCATGAGAAAGTGTTACCAGGTGCAGATGATGAAGTCTTTCCTGAGGTGGATGTCATTATCGATGAAGTCGATAACAACCCTTCTCGTTTTACCTTTGAGCGCGGGGCAAATGCAGGTAGCTTTATGCACTTAGTGTTAGAGCTAATTGATTTTACGCAGGCCGAAACCGACTTAGATGAGCAATTACCTATTGCCATGAGTAAATATGGCATAGACGAAACTTGGAGTGAGGTGCTTAAACAATGGTATCTCGACTTATTGAGCGCTCCCCTCGCCGCCGATGACTCTTTGAAGCTAGCGCAGTTATCATCACAGCAAAAACTGGTTGAAATGGAGTTTTATCTGCCAATATCTGCGCTTAATGCCGATAAGCTCAATAGCCTGTTGACTGAATTTGGTTATAGCGCAGGCCTGAGTTTTGATGATTTACAAGGCATGTTAAAAGGCTTTATAGATTTAACCTTTGAGCATAACAATCAGTACTTTATTGCCGATTACAAATCGAACCACCTAGGCGATGACTTAAGCCAATACCATTTCGCCAATATGCAGCAAGCCATTCGCTCTCACCGCTATGATCTGCAATATATTATCTACACGCTTGCCCTACACCGCTATCTTTCTCTGCGTATGGCAAACTACGATTACGATCTGCATATGGGTGGCAGTTTTTATCTGTTTTTAAGAGGTATGTCTGTTAATAGCCCGCAATCGGGGGTGTATTACGACAAGCCGCCAAAATTACTTATCGAAAAACTTGATGCGTTATTTGCAAACACGGTAACAGAACACAATAAGACTGACTCAATAGCACAAGATAATACCTCTGCGGAGCTCAAATGATAGTTACGACTCAGCCAATTAATGAACTTTTGAAACTGTGGCAAAATGAACGACTGCTCACTTCTCTGGATCGCCATTTTGCGCTTGAGATGACCAAGCTGCATCATGAGTCATCACCACTGTTTACACTTATCTGTGCGCTTGTTAGCCAACACCTATCGAGCCAACATACTTGCTTGCCGCTTAAACAGATCGATTTAACCAATCCGTTTAAAGAACAAACGAGCCAGTGCCAAATTAACATAGAGCAAAGCCTGCTTGAGCAAACGTTATTAGCATTCGATGCTATCGGCACCCCAGAAGATGACAATCTTAAGCCGCTTATTATTGATAAAGGTAACCTTTATCTACAGCGGTATTATTACTACGAAAAAGAGGTCGCAGGCGCGCTCAAACGTTTAGCCCATTCACCGCAATCTAGTGAGAACAGCAACAGTAATATTGAGCAAGCCAGCGAGTTACTGTCTAAGCTGTTCCCCCAGACCGAGTTACAATATGACTGGCAGAAAATTGCGACTGCGACAGCAATGACCAAGAAATTAGCGGTCATAACCGGCGGCCCCGGTACAGGTAAAACAACCACGGTCACTAAGCTGCTGTATTTGTTGTGCTCAAGGCAAGAGCTAACCATTCGACTCGTCGCGCCAACCGGTAAAGCGGCTGCGCGGTTAAGTGAGTCGATTAAGGCCTCAAAACAGCGACTTGCTAATGATTTAAGCCAAGCTAATGTTGCTGATCTAGATAAAAATATTGCCAATATTCCTGAAGAAGCGGCCACCTTACACCGCTTATTAGGCGTTATTCCTAATTCACACCAGTTTAGGCACCATAAAGATAACAAGTTAAGGCTCGATCTCTTGGTTATCGATGAAGCTTCTATGGTCGACTTACCTATGATGCACAAAGTTTTATCTGCACTACCAGAGCACGCCAGACTCATTTTACTTGGCGATCAAGATCAGCTGGCCTCGGTAGAAGCCGGTGCGGTACTCGCTGATATTTGCCAAGGTTTGAAGCAAGTGTCTAAAACGACTAAGCAGAGCCGCTGGCATATGCGCTATTCACCATCCCAGGCAACGCTACTGAGTCAATTAACTCACACGGGGTTATCTGAGTTTATCAACCCTAACCCCCAGATTGGCGACAGCCTTTGTATGTTAATGCACAGTCATCGTTTCAAAGGCGACGCCGGCATTGGCCAACTCGCAGCAGCGGTGAATCACTCTAATATTGCTCGTATTGCGCAGGTATGGCAAACAGGCTATCAGGAGTTACTGTGGATAGAGCATGGATTAGTCAACCCACAAAATGCCAGTTCCCAGAGCAACATTGGACTTGAGAGCCTATTGGCTCAGGCCGTTGAACAATATGGTGTTTATTTAGCTGCTATACGCCAAACAATTAGCGGTCAAACACAAGCGAATCAAACTGATAGTGATGCTGAAGCGACTATTGACCGCTTTAATCAATACCGTATTTTATGTGCTATGCGAGCGGGTGAATATGGCGTCGAGGGGATCAATCAAGGTGTGACCACGGCACTCGCCGCGCAAGGTCTAATCAATCCAGAACAGGAGTTTTACGCCGGACGGCCAATTATTATTCAAAGTAACGATTACAATCTTGGGCTATTTAACGGTGATATTGGGCTTATTTTACCCGATAGTAACAGTGCAACGGGCCGCTTAATGGCACATTTCATTCAAGCGGACGGTAGCTTACTGAAAGTATTACCCGCAAGACTGCCAAGCCACGAAACCTGCTATGCCATGACGGTACATAAAAGCCAGGGCAGTGAGTTTAGCCATGTCTCATTGGTATTGCCGATAAGACCCAGTATTGCCCAGCAACAGTTACTATCTAAAGAGTTAATTTATACGGCCATTACTCGCGCTAAGCACCACTTTACCTGCCTAGGCACCCAAAAGGTTTTTGAACACGCAAGCACCTGCCTAACCCAGCGAGCATCGGGCTTAGCTCAGCGATTATGGCGCGATGAATAAGCCAAATAGACGACATGCTGAGTATTAATAAAATTAGCATGTAAATTATGATAAATACTCGAATACAAAAGCAGCATTTAAGCGAAATCGGCTCGGCAAAACTTGCATTAAAAAGTGATTAGGCCATAGTGAGCGAGTAATTAAATAGAGGTCACAGGTGGAGACAAAATGATCCAAAAGAATTTATTACTATTGTGTGGCGGCGGTGGCGATGAGCACAGTATCTCACTCTTATCAGCCAATTTTTTCGAAGCTCAATTAGCGACTCAACCACACTTCAATGTGCTGCGAGTCGAGCTCAATGCCAAAGGCCAATACCACACTCAATCGGGTGAGCTTTGCGAGTTGACTAACAGTAAACAAATTCGCTTCGACGATGAGAGCAAAACACCTTGGGATGTTGATTACGTAATTCCTTGCATTCACGGCTATCCAGGCGAAACGGGAGATATTCAATCTTATTTTGAGTTAATCAACCTTCCTTACTTTGGCTGTGACTCAGAGGCGAGCAGTAACTGCTTCAATAAAGTCACCGCTAAAATGTGGTTCACTGCGCTGGGGATCCCTAATACGCCGTATATTTTCCTAAACGAGTTTAATCAACAAGCCATTGAAGAGACTGAACTTGCACTAGAAAAGTGGGGTTCTATTTTTATCAAAGCTGCATCACAAGGTTCATCGGTTGGTTGCTATCGCGTTGATAATAAAGAGCAACTATCAAGCTCTTTAGAAGAGGCATTTAAGTATTCACCTTATGTTGTGGTTGAAAAAACCATTAACGCTCGTGAGCTAGAAGTCGCCACCTATGAAGTGAACGGTGAAATCATCGCCACTAAACCGGGTGAGATCATTTGTGCCAGTAACACTTTCTATAGCTTCGATGAAAAGTATGCTGAAAATAGCCAAGCACAAACAGTGATTGAAGCCGATGTTGATGAGGTTATTGCTAAGCAAATTCAAGACTATGCAATAAAAGTCTTTAAAGGCATGAAGTTAAGACACCTGTCGAGAATTGACTTCTTCTTAACTGATGACAATGAGATCTTGTTAAACGAGATCAATACCTTTCCAGGGCAAACACAGATCTCTATGTTCCCTAAGATGCTGCAAAACCACGGTCATAACTTTGCAGAATATCTATCAGGTAACATCATGGCGCAGCTTAAAAAGTCACGCTGGCAGTAAGACCGCTATAAACTAATTCTGACACCATAGCGTAAGTATAAAGCATCAATAAAACCATCTTGATACATTGCCAATAAGGCTGCGTCGAGGTGGTTTTTTACCCTAGGAGTTAAACCTATATTACACGCCATTGCTTGTATTGAAGTATAAAATACCAACTCCGGCTCACCCAGTTCGACATTCATCACTCGCATATCTTCTCGAGCACTCATTAACTCCGACGCCATTAAGTCAATACGGTTATATTGCAGTTTTTTAATATTTTGCCTTCGTAACGATGCCAATTCGACGTTATAACCTAAATCCAATAAATATTCAGCAATGCCACTGCCTAAGTAAGAACCTATGGTCAACGATTTTGCATCACTTAAATTAGCCAACGAAAGTTTTTGACTGTCTGAACTAAAAAGCCCGTATCGAGAGATCAGCATAGGGCTTATCCATTGATATTTTGCTTCTCGTTCTTGGCTCCGCTCAACCGGAGTAACGCAGTAATTATCATGTTGTAGCGTCGTCAATAATGCCCGCTTTAACGGGACAAACGTCAATTGGTAATCTAACTGCGCACGCTCAAATAACTCTGCGAGTAACTCGACCAATAAGCCTTTTTGCGCCCCGAGTTCTATATAAGCAAATGGCTGTGCTTGATAGGTTAATACCTGCAAACTAAACTGTTTCGCCCCCTGTTCTGCATCAAATGGCAAGGTCATTTGCTGCGTAGTGCTAACCGTGAAACTATCGCTTGGTGTCACCACACTATGGGCCTGCACAGAGAAAGCCATCAGCAATAAGACTGGCCAGCAAATATTATTGCCAAACACGTATAGCCTCCTCATAAGGTAATGTCCGTCCCTTTGGTTTGTCATTGTTTATCATTTTAGGTGCGCCTGGACTTTCAAGCCAAGCTTCAATACTTGTGATGGGATTTAATTTAGGTTCACACCGTTGCATATCACTATGCTCAAGACTGGCTAAATGCTCGTCAACGACCTGCGCCATTTGATCTAACGCTTGCTGAGCGGTCTTATCGCCCTCGACAACCATTGCGATATGGCGCCACCAATATTTAGCGATACCAGGGTAATCGGGAACATTATTACCTGTAGGAGTCCAGACTTGGCGCCCACGACTGCGATAAAACTCAATTAAGCCACCTAAATAGGGAGCGAGTTCAGTAACTTGCTTCGACTCAAGATCCGATAACCTTACTGGAGTGTAGCCCTTAAGAAACTTCTTTAAACTCACGGTTTTTGAAACAACAAATTGGGCGTAGAGCCAAGCAGCTTGCCGCCTTTCTAATGGTGTCGATTTTAAAAAAGTCCAAGCACCTGCATCTTGATAACCCGACTTCATCCCCTCTTGCCAGTATTTTCCTACTGGCGAGGGGGCTACGCGCCACTTTGGCGTACCATCTTCATTTATGAGCGTTGAGCCCGGTATGACAAAATTTTCAATGCCAGCGCTATACCAAAATATTTGCTGGGCAATCACCCCTTTCGCAGCCCAGCCAAGAGATTGTGAAAAGTACAACTCCTTCGCCTCTGGTGGCGCATATTTAAGCCAATCGACATATTTTTCAACCGCATAAACAGCTGCTGGGCTATTGAGCGCGCCACCTCTTGAGGTACTCGCGCCAATGGGGTGACAGTCTTCAACACGGATCCCCCACTCATCGACTGGTTTACCATTAGGGAGTCCCTTATCACCTACCCCCGCCATGGAAAGCCAAGCATCAGATATTCGCCAGCCTAAGGAAGGATGTTTTTTAGCATAATCCATATGGCCATAAATTCGCTTGCCGTCGATAACTTTAACTTTTTCACTAAAAAACTCGGCAATGTCTTCGTAGGCTTGCCAATTTTGAGGCACAGCTAGCTCATAGCCGTACAAGCTGCTAAATAAGTTTTTAAGTTCTGGTCTAGCAAACCAATCTTTTCGGTACCAATACAGGTTCACAAATTGCTGATCGGGTAACTGATATAACTTACCACCCGGACTGGCTGTAAAGCTCAAACCAATGAAGTCTGATAAATCAATTGTGGGAGAGGTGACTTTTTTACCCGAACCAATAATAAAGTCACTTAAAGGCACAACATAGTTTTGCCTAAAATGGGTGCCAATGAGGTCACTGTCACTGATATAGCCATCATACAAATTTTGATTAGTGGTATTTTGTATCGACATTTTTTGCAAAACATCAGCCTCCCCAGTCACTTCATGAATAACATGGATCCCAGTTATCTCATAAAATGCTTTTGCTAAGACTTCTGATTCATAAATATGCGTAGCTATCCGCTCAGAGGTCACTCTGATAGTGAGGTGTCGATAAGGTTCAGCAGCATCAATAAACCACTGCATCTCTTGCATCTGCTCAGCTTTCGTCAGAGTCGATGGCTGAAACGATTTAGCAACCCAACCTTCAGCGGCATCTTGATTGTCACTGGCAAAAGCGGGGCCTAAAAATAAAGACAGACTGAATAAAGAATTGCGTAATAAGCACTGTTGAATCACCTATCTGCTCCCTGATAGTGATTTGAAATGAATTGTTTTGTCTATTGTTAAAAAACAAAGTCATCCGATGATAACTTAATAAAGTAAAGGAAAATAAGTAAAAAGCCAGCGCAATTTGCGCTGGCTTTTTACTTTCAGACCATCCCCTTCATACAAAGCTTACCAGCCTTGTATCCCCTGCATATCAGGAAGGTGATGGGCGATGCCTTTATGGCAATCGATACAGGTCTTCTCACCACTGGCTAAAGAGGTGGAGTGCATCTTAGCCGCTCGCGGTGATTGACGAGTGAAGTCCATGTAGTCAAAGTTGTGGCAATTTCGACACTCTAGCGAGTCATTTGCTTTTAAACGCGCCCACTCATGCTCTGCAAGTTCACGGCGTTTCTCTTCAAACTTTTCGCGGGTACTGATCGTACCAAACACCTTACCCCAAACTTCTTTAGACGCCTGCATCTTACGGGCTATCTTATCGGTCCAGTTGTGAGGCACGTGACAATCAGGACAGGTTGCACGTACTCCGCTTCGGTTAGTAAAGTGAATTGTAGATTGCATCTCTTGGTAAACGTTGTTTTCCATCTCATGGCAACCAATACAAAACGCTTCTTGGTTGGTCACTTCTAGGGCTGTGTTAAATCCCCCCCAGAAAATCACCCCAGCAACAAACCCACCGAGTGTTAAAAAGCCTAAACTATAATGAACACTAGGCTTTCTAAGCACTGTCCAAACCTGATTAAGGGAGGAACGTAATTTTGCTAGCATAACGGCTCCTAGTGCGCTTTTTTATTAGAATCGGCTTTCATCAACTGGTCCATATCCACAAACTCATTCGGCACTAAAATCTTAGCGTCCAGTTGTGGTACGTGGCACTGAGTACAAAAGTATCGTCTTGGTGATAATGTCGCGAGAAAATTATTCTCTCTATCCATATAGTGGGTCACGCTGACCATAGGCGCTTGTGAGTCACCCGTTCGGCTGCGAGCATGACAAGACATACACTTATTCACCTTTAAGTTGACCTGATAACCATCAATCTTATGGGGGATGACAGGCGGCTGCATTGGATAGTTACGCACTTCCTTAACATCTGAGTTAATCACTTTTTGCATTGCCGGTGATGTAGGCTCAGCATTGAGCGGTGCATCACGTAATGTTGCTATTTTATCGGCTGGAATTGCCTGCTCAGCTACGCTAAATCCACTCGCTAAAGAGAAACTCATCAAAGCAGCGACAGAGACTTGTGTTAATGTTTTCATGATCTTTCTCCTTATGCCTTGACGATTTTCACTGCGCACTTCTTAAAGTCTGTTTGCTTTGACAAAGGATCCGTAGCATCTAAGGTCACTTTGTTAATCAACTGACTTGCATCAAACCAAGGCACAAAAACTAATCCAACTGGTGGCTTATTACGGCCACGTGTTTCAACCCGGGTCTTAATCTCACCACGGCGAGAGATGACTCTAACTTCATCGCCACGGCGTAATCCTCGCTTCTTAGCATCTTGTGGGTGCATAAAACAAACCGCATCAGGGAAAGCACGATACAGTTCTGGGACTCGCTGAGTCATTGAACCTGAATGCCAATGCTCAAGCACTCGACCGGTTGATAACCAGATATCAAACTCTTCATCTGGCGACTCTGCTGCGGGTTCGTATGGCAATGCGAAGATAACCGCTTTTCCGTCTGGCTTACCGTAGAACTCAAAACCAGAACCTGGCTTCACATACGGATCGCTTCCTTCTCTAAAGCGCCATTTAGTTTCTTTGCCATTCACTACCGGCCAGCGCAGACCATGCACTTCATGGTAGGTATCAAATGGGGCGAGGTCATGAGCATGACCTCGTCCAAAGGTGGCATATTCTTCAAATAGGCCTTTTTGCACATAGAAGCCAAAGTCTTCAGCTTCATCATTCATGTATTTGCTATCACGATCAGACAATGGGAACTTCTCAACATTGCCATTTTGATAAAGCACTTCAAATAGCGTTTTGCCTTTAAACTCAGGATTAGCGGCAAGCACATCTGCTGGCCACACTTCATCAGTGGTAAAACGCTTCGAGAACTCCATTAACTGCCAAAGATCTGAACGAGACTCACCAGGCGCTTTAACCATCTGATGCCAGAACTGAGTACGGCGTTCAGCGTTACCGTAAGCGCCCTCTTTTTCTACCCACATCGCTGTTGGTAAAATTAAGTCGGCAGCCTGCGTGGTCACAGTTGGATAAGCATCAGACACCACAATGAAGTTTTCAGGGTTACGATAACCCGGTAAACCTTCTTCGTTAATATTAGGGCCTGCCTGCATATTGTTATTTACCTGCACCCAATAAGCATTGATATCGCCATCTTTTAAGCGACGATTTTGCTCGACAGCATGATAGCCCGGCTTTGGCGGAATAATGCCACTTGGGATCCGCCAAATCTTCTCAGCAATCGCTCTGTGCTTTGGGTTTTTAACAACCATGTCAGCAGGTAGCCGGTGTGAGAACGTACCAACCTCACGCGCTGTACCACATGCTGATGGTTGACCGGTTAGCGAGAATGGGCTGTTACCCGGCGTTGAGATTTTGCCCGTTAATAGGTGAATATTGTAGATAAGGTTATTACACCACACTCCCCGCGTATGCTGGTTAAAGCCCATGGTCCAAAATGAGGTGACTTTTGTATTAGGGTCGGCGTACAGCTCAGCCAGTTCAATCAATTTATGCTCTGGTACACCAGAAAGTTCACTGACAGATTTCACATCATAATCTGCTACAAACTCTTTAAATGCCTCAAAGTCGATTGGCGTTGAGTCGCCCGCGGTTTTAACGTTTTTAGCCGCCTGTTGCAGTGGATGAGATGGGCGCAATCCATAACCAATATCGGTCTCGCCTTTGCGGAAGTTAACGTGCTTATTAACAAAGTCCCAGTTAACTTTATCGTTTTGAATAATATAGTTGGCAATAAAATTCAGCATGGCTAAATCAGTTTGCGGCGTAAATACAATTCCCAAATCGGCTAAATCAAATGAGCGATGCTCGAAGGTCGATAGCACTGAAACTTTCACATGTGGCGCGCTTAAGCGACGATCGGTCACTCGGCTCCATAAGATAGGATGCATTTCAGCCATATTAGAGCCCCAAAGCACAAATGCATCGGCAGCTTCCATGTCATCATAACAACCCATTGGCTCATCGATACCGAAGGTACGCATGAAACCGCCTACCGCAGATGCCATACAGTGACGTGCGTTAGGGTCGATATTGTTTGAGCCAAAGCCCGCTTTCATTAATTTTGAAGCGGCATAACCTTCCCAGACAGTCCATTGACCTGAGCCAAACATACCGATAGCTGTTGGCCCTTTATCTTTAATGGTTTTTTTCCACTTTTGTGCCATGGTATCAAACGCAGTATCCCAAGAAACTGGCGTAAACTCGCCGTTTTTATCGTACTTACCATCTGTCATACGCAGCATCGGCGTTTGAAGTCTATCTTTACCGTACATGATCTTAGATAGGAAGTAGCCCTTAATACAGTTCAGGCCTTTATTCACTTCACTTTCTGCATCACCGTGTGTTGCAACCACTTTGCCGTCACGTGTCGCGACAATCACCGAGCAGCCCGTACCACAAAAACGGCACGGTGCCTTGTTCCATTCGAGTTTTGTTTCTTCAGAACTTGTGATCAGGTTACTCGCCGTTGCGGGTAAAGCTAAACCTGCTACGCTCGCAGCTGTTAATGCGGCGTTAGCTTTCATAAATTCACGTCTGTTCATTTTCATTGTTTCCCCTCTTCAAGCACTTCACTTTGGTGATAAACCATTGCAGCCGATAGCACACCTGGGATAGCATTAATCGTTTCGATATCTGTCATTAATGACTTCTGGCTTGCACCTTCTAGCACTACGACCAATTTAACTTCGTTATTAACCGATAGATCTGCATTTGCCATTTTTATAATGGCTTGCCTAACCTCGGACATCTGCTCTGGTTGCACTTGGAGTACCAAGCTTGTTACGTGAAGTTCAATGCTCATCAATATCACTCATTTATTTATATATTTAATTTTATGGGTTTAACCAGCACCCGGTGGACCGGTTAGAATTTGGCTAAACCAAATCGCAAAGCCTAAGCCTGATACAAGCAAAACAGATAAAAGTGGGGCGAGAAACACAGTTAGAAAAATGAATATTCTAAACTCTAGTTTTTTCTCATCATTTGGTGTGGAACTCATAAATCCTCCAGCAAGTGGGGCTATTTAACATTTTTATTGGGCACTGATTTAGGTTAAAGCTAGAAAATTAACGACCTATCGCAGCCATTCACTATGTACTTTCATCTTGCTTAAAATGATATCAATAAGTTAACAATGTTATGTATACCCACAATTCGGTAAAACCATACCCGAGTTGATCTAGATCATCATTTTTAAACCAGAAGTATCAAGAACACCCTTCCTAAGCACATAAACCGATTAATTAACCAATAAAACCACTCATTAAGCTATTCATAAGATTCTAAATAACGATGCAAACCAGGTTGAATATCGAACAAACCACTTAGTTTTTTAACAAAGTATTCACTAAGAGGTATTAAGCATATTTTAATAATGGGCAAATAACGTACAGGTGACTATTAGGGGGATGTGGTTAAAGGCGAATGGACAACCATATTGCAGCAGAGTTGAAGCAAGAAAATAAAGCTGGGGCAAAAACGATGGGGAAGCGGACTTTTATCTATAAAAAAACGCACGACTATGAGCCGTGCGTTTTTCAGTGCTAATCAGGTGCTACTGAGTTAACTTATACCTGCGCTATCTGGTTCAAAATACGCTTCTCCGAAATAGGATAAGCCGTACCTAAAACCTGTGCAAAACAAGATACTCGATACTCTTCAATCATCCATCTCGCTTCTATCAGCTCATCTGGTACCGGCATAGATTTAGGCAACTTTGCCATTTGCGCCTTAAGTACCTCTTGCACCTTATTGATGCTGTGCATGTGGATCCTGTCGCGATTTGGGTCAACCGGCAACTTCTCTAAGCGATTTTCAATCCCTTTCAAGTAACGATTAAGATCACCAAGACGCTGCCAGCCAGACTGCTCAACAAACCCTTTAAACACCAGTTGGTCTAATTGGCTTTGAATATCACTCATCGCAAAGGCGATATCCAAGCTGATTTTACCTTTAAGGCGCTTTTTGATGCGGTTGAAAATCGTTAAGATCTCTTCAACTTTTAACGCTATCTTTTCTGCTGTCGGGTTCAGTTCTTGCCTAACCCAATCCTTAGCCTCGGTAAAGGCAGATTGTGAGCGCACATCAATGCCCTTCTCATCCAGTAACTGCTGCACAGCTGCCGACAAGATATCATCAATTAAGATATTCACTTGGCCAAAGGGATTGAAATACATCGCCAGTTTGGCTTTATTTGGCAGTGATTTCTGCAGATGTTTTACCGGTGATGGAATATTGAGTAACAGTAAACGTTGCAAACCAATTCGATGCTGTTTTTGTGCTTCAAATTCGTCATCAAATAATTTGATCGATACCGATGTTTTATCGTCCACCAGTGCCGGAAACGCTTTAACTTCAAAGTTACCTTTCTTTTGTTCAAACTGTTTAGGTAGATCGCCAAAGCTCCATAGCTCAAGTCCTTTTTTCTCAATACCTGAGTCAGCAACTTGACGAATAGCCTCTACAACTTGGCCCTGCATGCTCGCTTTTAACGTCTCTAAATCTCGCCCTTCAGCGAGCAACTTCCCCTTGTCACCTTCAACCTTAAAGTTAACTAAAAGGTGTTTAGCAAACTGAGTCGAGTCAAAATCATCGGGCGAAATACGGGTACCACTCATTCGCAGCAGTTGCTTACACATAGCCTCGATTAATGGCAGCTCAAACGGCGTCATCGCTTGTAAACACGCCTTTGCATAGTCAGGTGCTGGCACAAAGTTACGTCGAAGCGCCTTAGGCAAAGACTTAATTAGCGCGATGCATTTCTCTTCACGCAGCCCTGGTACAATCCAGTCAAAATCCGTATCATCGACTTGGTTGATCAACGCGACAGGAATATGCACAGAGACACCATCATCGGCTGTCGATGGTTCAAAGTGGTAACTCACCTTGAGGATTAAATTACCTTTATGCCATTTCTCAGGAAAATCCAGTAGCGAGATATGATCACTACTACGCTGCATCAAGGTTTCACGTTCGAAATCCAATAGATCGGGCGTAGTCTTTTTAGCGTCTTTCCACCACTTTAAAAACTTAGGCGCATTGTAAATGCCATCAGGGATTTTCGGCTCATAAAACGCATACAAAGCTTGTTCGTCTACCAAAATGTCACGCCGACGTGATTTGTGCTCTAGCGATTCAATATCTAACAACAACTTTTGATTTTTTATGAAAAAAGCTTCGTTAGTTCTGAGTTCACCATCAGCAAGTGCCGAGCGCACAAAAATCTCGCGCGCTTCAACCGGCTCCACAGGGCCATATTGCACCTTACGACGGTTCACTATTTGCAGGCCATAGAGCACTTGGTTTTCTAGCGCGACTACGGAGCCAAGCTTGGATTCAAAATGCGGCTCGACATAGTTCTTCTTCACCAAGTGCGTAGCCAAAGGCTCAACCCACTCAGGTTGAATTTTAGCGCAGCAACGGGCAAATAAACGTGAGGTTTCAGTCAGCTCTGCTGCCATTATCCATTTAGGGCCTTTTTTCGCTAACGGCGATCCTGGAAACACAAAAAACTTACGATTGCGCGCACCTAAATACTCTTTATCTTTATCTTTAAAGCCGATGTGACTCAGTAACCCTGTCAGTAATGAGCGATGCAACGCTTCGTAATTGAGCTCTTCAGTCGGCGCATTTAGCTTCCATTTCAGCTCATGGGTCGCTTGCCTGAGCTGGGTGTAAAGGTCTTGCCACTCACGAACGCGTAAATAGGCGAGGAACTCACTCTTACACTGCTTTCTAAACTGGCTACTCGACAACTCTTTCTGGCTTTGCTTTAGGTAATCCCACAGGTTTAGCCATGAAACAAAGTCTGAGTCTTTATCACTAAAGCGATTATGGGCCTGATCTGCCGCTTGCTTCTTGTCCATTGGCCGTTCGCGTGGATCTTGAATAGATAGGCCCGCAGTGATCACCAGTGATTCATGCAAGCAACCATTTTGCTGCGCTTCAATCACCATACGTGCAAGACGCGGATCCACAGGGATATGAGCAAGCTGACGCCCAAGTGGTGTTAAACTTAGCTGATCTTTCTTCTTAACTACCGCCTGTAACTCTTCAAGCAACATAAAGCCGTCACGAATGTAGCGCGCATCAGGTGGCTGAATAAACGGGAACCCCTCGATATCGCCAAGGCCAATCGACAGCATCTTTAAAATAACAGAGGCTAAGTTGGTCCGTAGGATCTCAGGATCGGTAAAGCCTGGGCGTGAGATGAAATCATCTTCACTATATAATCGAATACAAATACCTGGCGCGACACGACCACAACGCCCCTGTCGTTGGTTGGCACTTGCTTGCGAGATAGGTTCAATCGGTAGTCGCTGTACTTTGGTGCGGTAACTATATCGGCTAATACGCGCTGTACCTGGGTCAATGACATAACGAATACCCGGAACCGTTAACGAGGTTTCGGCGACGTTCGTTGCAAGTACAATGCGACGGCCCACATGGCTCTTAAAGACTTTTGATTGCTCGCCATAAGACAAACGCGCATACAGTGGCAAAATTTCTGTATCGCGATACTGACGCCGGTTTAGCTGCTCGGCAACATCACGAATTTCTCGCTCACCGTTCATAAAGATCAAGATATCGCCTAGACCCTCATTTATCAGTTCATCGGTGGCGGCAAAAATACCTTCAATAAGATCAAGATCCTCATCTTGGTCTTGCACCAACGGGCGATATCGCGTTTCAACAGGATAAGTACGTCCTGAGACTTCAATCACGGGGGCATTGTTAAAGTGCTTTGAAAAACGCTCAACATCAATGGTTGCAGAGGTAATAATCACTTTAAGATCGGGACGTTTACTTAAGACGTTTTTCAAATAGCCCAAGATAAAGTCGATGTTAAGGCTTCGCTCGTGAGCCTCATCGATAATGATGGCGTCATATTGGTTGAGGTATTTATCATTGGTTAATTCAGCCAACAAAATACCGTCAGTCATTAACTTAATATATGAGTCATTATTAATCGCATCGGCAAAACGTACTTTAAAGCCCACCGCCTCACCAAGAGGTGTATTCATCTCTTCAGCTATTCGCGTAGCAACACTTCGCGCAGCCAATCGACGCGGCTGGGTGTGACCAATAAGGCCACGAGACCCTAAACCCAGTTCTAAACAAATTTTAGGCAGCTGAGTGGTTTTACCTGAGCCCGTTTCGCCCGCGACAATCACCACTTGATTGCCTGAAATCGCATTGCTGATCTCATCACGTTTTTGCGATACAGGTAAACTATCTGGGTAGCTGATTTTTGGGCGATTAGCCAAACGCAGTTCGACTTTTTGACGCGACTCTAGTGCTAACAGCTCGAGCTGTTCAAGAGTGGCTGTTTTTGCCTCTGAGTCAGGCTCTTTTCTAAGCCTAAAAAGACGACGCCTAATTTTGGCGGCGTCAGCTTCATAACAGTGTTTTAAGAATGCGTTAGATAAAGGATGCTGTTGCGAACTCAAGTGCAAATTCCATAGCCAGGACGAAGGAGAGTGATCCTAGCAAGGAACGCAGGATGTTGGTATAGCTGGCTTGAAAATACTTTGTCTTAGTAAGGCTAACTCGGCAGATTTGTGGCTAATGAGGTATGCTCTGTCGCTAAAACGAAAAGAGAGTCCGCAATGCCGCCAACTCTCAATATCACAGACCCATAAACTCGGCGCTGAAGTTTTTAAGCTGGCGTTAGATAACACTGCTGCATGTAGGTATTAATCGCCTGCAATACATTGGTCCGATTAATGGTGCCAACCACTTTGCCATCTTCAATTACCGGGTATACTTTTGGCTTAGGGCCTAACATCTGCTCCGCTAACTGCAATACACTGGTGCTTGGAGTCACAGATAATACATCGGTACGCATACAATCTTTGACGATTGCAGTTAAATCGCAGTGATAACTACTTTTGAGCATCACAGCAAGGCAATCCTGCTGCGATAAAAAACCCACTAACCGACCATCATCTTCGACCACTGCGGCGCCCAGTTTCTTGTTATCCAAAAGACGTTCTACTGCTGTTGCTAGTGACATGGAAGGCGATAACAACACTGGCTGGCGATCCATATGTTCTTCTACATTGATTGAATCCATTTCAGTCCCCTATTTAGCTACTCTTTTTTAGTTTAGCTAACATTTGTCAATTCAGGTGGAGAATGAAAGCAGTACTTCATATCAAGTGATGTGATAAAGCAGTAAAAACGGCATTCTATTTGTAGCATAGCTAAATTTTTGTAACGCTACTTATAATACGATTCGATTCCTTAAATGCTGAAATAACTTGCTTGATATCATTTGAGCCAAAAATGACACCATCGATATCGAGCCCGCTAAATAATGCATAGGTAACCAAATTCAATTTTTGGTCTTCAACATCAGAAAAGCCGGATGAAAATATATATTCACCGTAGAACATACCACCAACACAGATATCATTCCGTATTGTGTGAATATAATCATTTCCTATTAACATTATGGATTCATGACTTTTCGATATTGGTATGTTATCGATGCAACTGCCTTTGCTTTCGGTTAGTCTAACTGAATGCCTTCCATCAAAATAGTTCTCAAGCTCAACTAGAACTTTATTACCATTATCTCGTTTCGTTCTATTTATTGCTCGGACAGTAAAGTTTTGTTGTTGTTGAACAACCCAATTCTGTTGTTGAATTGCACTTTCTGTAGTCTGACTCTCCAGCGGTTCATATCCAGCACAGCCAGTCAAACCAAGGAAATTAGTAGCAATTAGCAGTATAAAAAATTTTTGCAATTTAAAAGTTCTCAATATAACTAACCTTGGTGGATATTTGTTTACTTTATAGATATTGCGTTTTTAAGCACTGTCAAAACTTACAAACAAACATAAATCCATTTAGTTAAGCAATTGTATTTAAGGTATAATACGATAAATCGCAAACAGTAAAAGTTCAACTTATTACTGTCAACATTTTGACTTACGTCGCAAATATATATGTGCAATATTAATTGACCAGATAACTAATCTGTATGGATTATTCCTAATTAGTTTATAAATAATCTGACTGAATCTGTAATACCTTAGGTCAAGAGCCTACCTTCTCAATAAAAGGGCAATTAAAGTCGATTTAAGTTATATGCCTGCAAGGGAGCTTCTGCAATCACATATTAGCAAAACAACATAAACATATCTTTTAGTCTATTTATTCAAGGCATAGGCAAAATCAACATTGATTTAGGAGCTTAAACTGAAGTGTATAGAAAGCTTAACTTTATACACCGATGCTTTAGGGATGCTAATAAGAAAGTACTAAAGCCGTGTATTTGACAGATGTGATGAGCGAGTCTCTATGGATGGGAGCTTGGATAAATAATTATCTTAAATGCTTAATCTAGGGCTGTCGTTGAGGTTTGGGAAAATCTAATTGATGATAAGCCTCAATTAAAGTAGATGGTTTATGGCTTTACATGAAAAAGCCGAAGCAATGCCTCGGCTTTCAGTATATCAGTTCACATCTACTTACAAAGTGGCTCTCTGAAACTTACGCCAGTGTCCCACGGTTGCTCAATCCAGGTATCTTGAGCGATATCGACAATATAGTCATCGACCAAAGGTTTACCCGCAGGCTTTGCACAAACGGTGACAAACTTAGCCTTAGGGTAGATATCACGTACGATTTTAGCCGTTGAGCCACTATCAACAAGATCATCGATTACAATAAAGCCTTCGCCATCGCCAGGCGCTTGCTTAATGATCTTCGTTTCTCTTTGGTGGTCGTGATCGTAACTTGAAATACAGATCGTATCGACATGGCGAATGCCCAATTCACGAGCCAAAATGGCTGCAGGTACTAAACCACCGCGGCTAACTGCAATAATGCCTTTCCACTGCTGTGCAGGTAACAGGCGCTCAGCCAACTCACGGGTATAACCTTGCATTTGATCCCAAGTGATCAGAAATTTCTTGCTCATGTGCAACCTTTTTATGCGAATACGCTATTTTAGGGGAAAGAGATTGCGCGGCATTTTGGCTTTTTATTCAAAACCATACAAATATAAGTTCGTGACCCAATTCACATATTTTAACTAACGGGTCATTGGACATCAGCTAACGACTCGCGTTAATGCCAAAGCGTTAATCTATCGGTCTCATTGTATAGATATTTGTTAATCAATTTGTTGGTGCCATGATTATAAACACGTTGAGCCGAGGTTTAGGAAATGAGTATTTTGCGCTAAAAATTGCTAGGCATGGGTAAGCTATTTTAGATCAGCACTTTTTAATTGTTGATATTTGTCTAATACACCATTACGGGCCAGGCCACGCTTTACACTGCTGCACAATTTTCCAAAGCGGCGTATTTCATCAAATTGGGGGGTTCTGCCATTTGATATTGCTGACTCCCAGTAGCTTAATTCGCTATCCACTAACTCTATGAGTTTCTTCGGACAACCTATACAGCTGCCATCTGGGCCGCAGACAAAAGTTTCAGGTTCATATAATGGGAGCTCCTGCTTAACCTGCTCAATAATGTTTAGCATAGCCGTGGCACGATCGGGCTTAGTCTCTTTATTAGGAGTAGGAGCTGTTTTAGGAGCGGTTTCAACAGCTATAGTTTGCTTCGTCATAAAATGCTTAAACAGTCAAAATCTAGCTACATTATATAAGCTAGTGGCTCTTTACATTAGTGAATATTTATTTAAGTACTTATTTACTAAAACACTCGCTTATCTGAGCTCGTACTCGTTTAAGCAAATACTCACTTTAGCAGTCACTTATTTACGTAGGTATTTATGAGCGAGTTTCTTAAGTGAGTCATCGCGTTTTTCCCTTTACCTAAATCCCTTTTTCTAGCTTCCTTTTTCTAACTCCCTTGTTCTAGCCATTTTCTCTAGGTTTAACCCTCTATAGAAATAATATTGCACCGCTTTAAAATATCGTAAATAGAGGTGCACGATAGGAAATGTTTACCTTCCGTGCACATCACTTCACATTAAAGATCTGACCAAATCATCACTTGCGCAGGTTCGTTGTTTTTTCGAGTCGCTCGGTACATGCCTTCGGTATTAAAAGGGGTGGCGATATTGCCTCGTTGATCGATTGCAATCACACCGCCTGTGCCACCAGCCGTGATCAAACGTTGATTTATCACTTCATCGGCCGCTTGAATAATGGACTTGTTTTGGTATTTCACTTTTGCACAAATATCGCCTGCCACGTGGTAACGTATAAAATACTCACCATGGCCCGTTGCCGAGACTGCGCAAACACCGTTCTCAGCATAAGTTCCCGCACCTATCACAGGCGAATCACCAATACGGCCAAAGCGTTTAGCCGTCATACCGCCCGTAGAGGTGCCGGCTGCAAGGTTACCGTTTTGATCTAAGGCTACTGCGCCTACCGTGCCAAATTTATAGTCAAACTCACTGTAATCAAGGGCGCTTTGCTGATAATTATGGTGCATATTAGCACCAGTACTGGCTTGATAATCTGGATTCGACTCCGCTTTTTGGATTTTTTCTTTGGCAGTTTTTAACTGTTGATAACGACTTTCTGTGTCAAAGTGATTAGCCGGTACTAACGTGAAGCCTTGAGTTAAGGCAAACTCTTCAGCGCCCTGACCCGCAAGCATCACATGGGGAGATTTCTCCATGACGGTTACAGCCAAATCGATAGGGTTTTTAATGTGTCTTACCCCTGCGACAGCCCCAGCATTCATGGTTTTACCGTCCATGATAGAGGCATCCATTTCGTGGCTGCCATCATAAGTGTACACAGCGCCAAGTCCAGCATTAAAAAGTGGGCTATTCTCTAGGATATTTATTGACGCTCGAACAGCAACTAAACTGTCGCCACCTTTAGCGAGAATATCATAGCCAGCATCCACAGCTTGTTGTAATTTTTCCCGATACGCAGTTTGCTGCTCAGCGGTTAAATTGGCCTTGGAAATAGTGCCCGCACCACCATGAATCGCAATTGAGAATGGTTTATCACTGGCCACCACATTTACAGACAAGAATGACGATAAAACAACCAACATTGTAGAACTGAACGACTGATACTTCACAAACCGCACCCAATTATATTTATTTGCTCTCTTTGTAACTATTTTCGGCCATAATTACAATCAGCAACTTGCTTGAGTGCACTATTCTAGTGACAATAGGCTGTCCTAATAATAAGAGTCTAATTTTGTTGATAAGTTTAATCCGAATGCTGAGCTTAATCTTGATACTTGTCACTCTGACAGTAACAACGTTTTCCGCCCAGGCAAATGACTGGTTAACACTTAACATAAAAGGTGTTGAGGGAAGCCTTGCACGTAATGTTCAAGCTCACTTAGGCACCTTACCCGACTCCAGCGTACAACGCCGAGCCTATATCTTTAACGCCGAAGATAACATTAACGCCGCGATGCACTCTATGGGCTATTACCACAGTAAAATATCCCAGCAGATCATCAACAATGAAAAGAAAGCCTGGGTGCTCAAGATTAATATTGATGCGGGACCACCGACATTAATCAGTTGGGTTGATATTCAAGTTAAAGGTGAAATGCGTAATGACCCCATTTTTGAAAAATGGCTCAGTCAATTAACGATCCGTCCTGGAGATAAACTCAATCAAGGTACTTACGACGATATCAAGTCTCAACTACTGACTCTCGCTCTGGCTAGAGGCTACTTTGATGGTAAGTTTGATTTAGCTCAAATCGCCGTCAATCGTGACTTTAACACTGCAGAAATCTCACTTTATTATGACTCAGGTAAGCGATATCACATTGGTAAAGTCAGTTTTACAGGCTCTACCTTAGAGCCACAAATTTTAGAACAGCTGATCCCTTTTAAACTTGATGCCCCCTATAGCACCGCTAATTTAGGTCAATTAAACAGACAACTGTTAGATACCGGTTACTTTTCTAATATCAAGGTGTTGCCTCTTGTTGATCAAGTAAAAGACTTACAAGTTCCGATTCGTGTCGAACTGAGCTCTCGACCTTATCATTCAATAGAGTTAGGTCTAGGTGCAGATATCGGTAACACTGTCGATAACAATCTTGAACCTAGAGTACGAGTCACTTGGCGTACCCCACAAATTAATAAATATGGTCACTCACAGGAAACGACTGCCGAGTGGTCACCGGATAAACCTAAGTTTTTAACGACTTATACTATCCCCCTCACCCATCCCATTGACGATCAGTTAAAGATCCGAGTTGGAATGCTACGGGACAAGTACGGTGTTACACAGGTATACAATGCCGACGAGCGCCAATTTAATAATACCGGGCAACTTGAATCGACCAAAACAGTATTAGCGGTGATAAGACATCAACGCCTTGAAAGTAAATGGCTGTTTAACTATTCAGCCGAAGTGATGAGCGAGAACTACACTCAATCGGGGGTTGACTATGATCCTAGATACGTTTTATTTGGCACTAGCCTCTCTAAAACGGTTCGTGGTGATAATTCTCTCGATCCCAAATCAGGTTTCTTTCAATTCTATAGTCTCGAATATGCCGACCCTAATTTAGGTTCGGAAGTTAGGCTTGCACGTTTACAGTCCAAGTTCATATGGATAGATACATTTTTTGAAAAGCACAGGATCGTTTCCCGCTTAGATATGGCAGCCAACTTAACCAGTAACAATTCACTGGCAGAGATCCCGCCTTCATTACGTTACTTTGCAGGTGGAGACCAAAGTATTCGTGGTTATAGTTACAATGAGCTAGGCCCTTATATTGACAGTGTTAATGCCGAAGGAGAAGTTGTCAGGGAGGTTGTTGGTGGGCGTTACTTGATGGTCGGCAGCTTGGAATATCAATACTATTTAACGCCACATTGGCGGGTTGCAACATTTATCGATGCCGGTAATGCTTTTGACGTTAACCAAGTAGAACTTGTGACTTCCGTCGGTGCAGGTATTCATTGGATCTCACCTATCGGCCCCGTTAAACTCGATATCGGTATCGGTTTGAAAGAGACTGATACTATTAGTCGCCCTTGGCGAATTCATATCACTATGGGGTCGGTGTTATGACGACTTCTGAACAACAGTCACAAACCACATTCCCCCAGCAACCAGCAGCAAATAAACTCAGTTTGAAAGCTAGAGTATGGCGTTGGTTTAAACGAATAAGTCGGGTGATTATTTACACGCCACTGCTTATTTTAGTCTGCGCCGCAATATTAATTGGTACACAGTTTGGCAGTCATATTGCGGTAAAGTTGGCCAACACCTTGGTGCCTGATTTGGAACTTGATTACAAGTCAGGTCAAATTAACCGCCAACTTGAACTCAATTATGCCGCTTGGCAAATGCATGGCGTTAAAGTAGAGATCTCAGATCTGGTGCTTGCTTGGAATCCCATGTGCTTAATGCAAAAACAACTTTGCGTAGAGCAGTTAACTAGCTCAAAAGTCAATGTTGAAATAGACACTGCACTTCTTGGTGAAGAATCCCCAACACAAGCTAAGACAGAGCTCGCACTTAACAATGACCATATCCAGAACTCATCGTTAACCGTAGCCCCTAATACCCTTGCCAGCAACGTCAATAATAACGCTCTTACTACTGGTTCAACACAGAGTGATTCAACTGAGCGCAGTAACACTAAGAGCAATGAAACTGAACCCGATAAAACTAAGAGTGATGAAACAGAAAACCAAGAGATCACTCTGCCATTTGCGATTACCTTAGTCAGCGGAGCCCTACAAAACGTCACTGTTCGCGTGAATGATATGGACTTTAACGCCAATCAGCTCAATTTAAGTGCCGAGTGGCTTGCAACGGGGATCCGTGCAAGCTCCATTTATTCTGAAGGCTTACTTGTCTCTATTCCTTTCGAAGAGACCACACCGGAACAAGCACTGACCACGACTATCTCGCCGAAAGAGAGCAACAAAACCAAAGCAAAACAGACAAATCCAGATATAAATAAAGCGACTGAAGATTGGGCTATGGCAAATCTTCCACCAGTATTTATGCCTATTCCAGTCTTTGTTGAAGCCTTAAATATCGACAATGGTGACTTGGTGCTTGGGCCGCGTAAAGATCATTTTAGCCACCTGCACTTAAGTGGCAGCTACCAACAGTTTTTGATCAATATTGATGATTTTAAAGCTAGCCACAGTTACGGTGACGTTAGCCTTATAGGACAAATGTCGCTTATTGACGATTATCCAATGGATATAAAGTCCTCCATATCACTTCACCAAGTCACTGAATTGCCAGGACTTGAAAAACAAAACGTCAACATTACCGTCAAGCAAGGCTTTAAGGATCTTACAAGCCATATCGTCGGTAGCGGTCAATTCAGTTTCGACATCAACTCGACAATCGACCTCACTAAGCCAAATATTCCCTACCAACTAAGTTTGAACGCTAAAAAGTTACAATGGCCACTAAAAGACGCTGAGTATAGTGCCGCCAATATTACGCTCACCAGCCAAGGCGACTTAGGCACTCAAAGTGTAACGATGAGAAGTTTATTCTCCTCAAACTACCAACCAACGCTCGAGATTGACGCTGTACTGAAACACGCTAATAGTCGTGTTGATATTGAAAAACTACACGCTTATAACGACGCCCTTGGCTCAGTCATCCTACAAGGCCAATTTAAATATGGTGAGCAATTAAGTTGGGACGCCAAAGTTGCTGCGCAAAACTTCGATATTAGTCAGCTAAAAGTAACACAGAGCCAAGTCTTGCCTAACAGTGATATTACTGGCCCTTTAAATACTAGCGGTAAGTTCAGCCTCGCCGACAAGACTTGGTCTATCGATATTGAACAAGCTAACCTTAGTGGGCATGTTATGCATTACCCGCTCAATGTTGACGGCGGGATCGCCATTAACAATAAATGGTATTTAAGCTCTGATGGCCTCAATGTTACTGCTTTACAGAGCCGACTATTTATCCAAGGAGAAGTCGATAAGCGCTGGGCGTTGACTGGAGAGCTTAATGTGCCCAATTTAAGTCTATGGCAGACTGATGCCAAAGGGACCATTAACGCAGATATTAATGTATCGGGTGAAAACGAACATCCCGATATTGCGGTCTCGCTCAATGCTAACGAACTGCAGTTTTTAGCGCTAGAGCTTGCAAATTTGTCGCTAGCTGGACACTACAAACCATTCGATAAACAAGCTTTTAAGGCTGCACTCAACTTGCAAGAGTTTAGCTACCAAGATCTCGACCTCTCCAGTATCGTGGTAAACACAGAGGGGGATTTAATCCAACAGTCACTCACTCTCAAATCAGATGGCGATGTTAAACTGACAACGGATATTAGCAGTCAGTACAACGAGCTTAAACAACGTATTAACGCGCGGGTTAATCGGCTTTCACTAAATTCTAAACTCGGTGATATTAGCCTTGAAGCACCGATGACTGCTGAATATAGTTTAGATAAAAATACAGGCAACATCGCACCATTTTGCCTGTCCCACATCGGTGGGCAATTATGTGCAAAGATGCCAATTCAACTCGGCCTAACTGGCCAGGCTGGAATCGAATTTGTTGGTGATCTAGGCGTCTTAGTCGAACCTTGGTTACCTGAAAGCCTTGATTGGAAAGGCCCAGCGACATTAACCTCAAACTTACAATGGTTTGAAGATAAAAAGCCCACCGGCAATGTAGAATTATCGCTATCACAAGGCCATATCGACTTTAAAGCAACCAATAATAGTGATGTCGCTATTGGCTATAAGTCGCTACTGCTACGTAGCCGGTTAGATGAAAAGCAGCTGGTTAGCTCACTGTCTCTGGAATCCCACGACATCGCCAGTATGGATGCCAATCTGGCGATTAATGTCAGCCCTGATAGAAAAATGCAGGGACAACTGTCGCTACAACAAATTAACTTACAAGCTTTAGCTGAATTACTACCTGAGCTTGAAGTCCTCGAAGGACAAATCTCAAGTAAATTGCAAATAAGCGGTAGCTTAAACGAACCTCAAGTATCAGGTGAAGTATCACTCAATAAGGGGTCAATCATGGCTACAGCAAACCCGACATTATTAGAAGATATCGATCTCGATTTTATCTTTTCGGGCAAAAAAGCAAAAATTGATGGCGAACTCAAAATGGGCAAAGGAAAAGCCTACGTCGACGGCCAGCTAGATTGGGCACAACAAAAGCTCAAAGGTGCTTTCGGTTTAAAGGGTAAAGACTTAGCCGTGATCCAACCGCCGCTTGCTATTTTAAATGTAGGAACGGATTTACAAGTAAAATTCACCGATCATTCTTTCGATATTAGTGGTGATATCAATGTGCCATCAGGGCACATAACCATAGTACAACTGCCAGAAGGCGGTGTTGCCCTTTCAAAAGATGTCGTCTTTACCGACAGCCAGGCATCTGAGCAAGCAAAAGTATCACCGCTCGCCGTGTCAGCCCAAGTAAACTTGAATGTTGGCAATAATCTACGCGTCGATGGCATGGGGTTAACAGGTAAACTGCAAGGTCAGTTAGAATTAAAACAAGATCCTTTTAGACCTCCTTTACTATTTGGAGAAATCAAGGTCGTCGACGGCAATTACAAATTTATGGGGCAAACTCTACAAATACGAGCAGGCGAAATGCAGTTTGTTGGTCCTATTGACGTGCCAAACCTTAATATTGAAGCGGTTAGAGTCATTAAGGATGAAGATGTTGTTGCAGGCGTGCGCATCACCGGCACCCCGATGAAACCCATTGTTAATCTATTTTCAAATCCTGCCAAAGAGCAGGCTGAAATTCTCAACTATATTGTCAGAGGGACTGGGTTGAGTGACAACAGCATAGATCAAAATAGCGGCTTAATGATGGGAGCCGCCCTTTCATTGAGCAGTCAAATTGACGGCGGCGCTATTGGTAACATAGGTAATACCGCCACCAGCATTATTGAGAAGATTGGCTTCTCTAATGTGCAACTCGATGCAAATGATGATGGTCGCTTCGCTATCAGTGGCTTTATCGGTGACAAACTGATGATCAAATATGGTGTTGGCGTATTTAACCCAGGTTATGAAATGACAGTTAGATACTACCTGTTATCGCAATTGTACCTAGAAAGTGTGTCAGGCTCCATTGAGCAGTCTCTCGATCTCTATTACCGCTTTGACCTGTAGCCCAATAATCACTATCTGTTGCTCAGTTAATACTAAAAGCAAAAAGCCATCGTTACGATGGCTTTTTAATTAATTTGATATACGTGACATTCTAGGTATCTGATTGACCCAGTTCTTTTGGCATGTCATCACGTAGGCTCTGCCACATAACGCCACTATTAATACCATAAGTGCGCATTAACGCAGGTACATCAGTGTAGTTTTTATCGATAGCAAGTTGCTGCAACTGCTTATAAAAATCCATCGCCAATGCTCGTGCTTCAGCACTTGAGAAATAGTAACGCCCCACTCTGCTATATAAGCCTTTAAATCCATTTAGGATTAAAACATAAAGTGGATTACCTGACGAAAATGCTAAGGTGTGCTGTAGTTCGTAATCGAAATCCGCATAGGCCTGAGCAGTATCTTCAAGCTCATTAATCGTCGCCAGTGCTGCAACTGCTTTATCAGGACTATTGCGAATAGCACCTCTAAAATAAATTGCACTGACACTGCTTCTCGCAGACAGCAACTGGTCTACTAATTCAGGAAAACCATCAGGGTTTAGATCAGCAATCGTCTCTAGAATGTTTAGTCCTGACGTTTCCCAGAAATTATTAACACGGGTTGGTTTACCGTGCTGAATCGTAAGCCATCCGTCTCGAGCCAAACGCTGCAGTACTTCACGCAATGTCGTACGGGTGACACCAATCAATTCTGAAAGCTCACGTTCAGCGGGCAGAATAGAGCCTGGAGGAAACTTATTTTCCCAAATGGATCGTACAATATACTTCTCTGCAAAGCTTGCAGGGCCTTTGGCATTGATGATCATAAGCCTACTCTATCCGATTATTAGTGTTGTTCTGTGACTGATCATACCAGAGCGGTAGGAAATGAAAACTAAAACAGGCTTATTAGACGATGACTAGCGAAATAAAGCTGTCGAACCGCTCATTTTTTGCGCTAACAGTTCAGTTTAAGTGATATTTTTTTGATATAGATAGCTGTTTCGTCATTAGGGGCTTTTTAAGTTATCGAAAAGGTTTTACCTTTAGCATTGGCTTATTTATCTCTAGTAGAAAATTCAACCATTTTGGCTACTAGAAACTATAAAAAATCAATAGAGAGGATTCCATGCCTGTGACAATGAGTCGGGCGTTTCTTGACAACTTCTTGGGTAATTCACCTAAGTGGTTCAAACTCGCGATCATATCGTTTTTGGTGATCAACCCAATCGTATTTTACTTTAACCCGTTTATTGCAGGCTGGCTGTTAGTTGTTGAATTTATTTTCACCTTAGCTATGGCCCTTAAGTGCTACCCATTACAACCGGGTGGATTATTAGCGATTGAAGCTGTGGCTATCGGCATGACTTCGCCGAGCCAAGTGCTACATGAAATCGAAGCAAACCTTGAAGTAGTGTTACTGCTGGTCTTTATGGTCGCCGGTATTTACTTCATGAAGCAGCTGCTACTTTTTGTCTTTACCAAGATGATTACTAAGGTTCGCTCAAAAGTTGCTGTATCGATGATGTTCTGTATGGCATCGGCATTTTTGTCTGCTTTCTTAGATGCACTAACTGTTATCGCAGTTATCATTACCGTCGCTGTCGGTTTCTACTCTATTTACCACAAGGTAGCGTCGGGTAAAACTTTTGGCGATAGTCATGATCATACATCTGATGGCCATGAGCAGCTATGTCAAGAAGAACTCGAGTCTTTCCGAGGTTTCTTACGCAACTTGCTGATGCATGCTGGTGTGGGTACCGCTCTTGGTGGTGTTTGTACTATGGTTGGCGAGCCACAAAACCTGATCATTGCAGCCCAGGCAAACTGGCAATTTGCTGAATTTGCTATCCGCATGTCTCCAGTGACAGTACCTGTATTCTTTGCTGGTATTACGACTTGTTTCTTAGTTGAGAAGTTCAAAGTCTTTGGCTACGGTCAACAGCTGCCTGAGGCAGTTCATAAGATCTTATCTGATTACGATGCTCATGAAGATGCTAACCGTACTAAACACGATAAAGTTAAATTACTTATTCAGGCACTTATTGGTGTGTGGTTAATCGCAGGTCTTGCACTGCACTTAGCTTCTGTTGGTCTAATCGGTCTATCTGTTATCATTCTTGCAACAGCATTTAACGGTATCACTAATGAACACGCACTGGGTAAAGCATTCGAAGAAGCTCTGCCATTTACAGCACTATTAGCGGTTTTCTTTGCTATCGTTGCAGTCATTATTGATCAGCAGCTGTTCGCACCAGTAATCCAATGGGCACTAAGCTATGAAGGCAACACTCAGTTAGTCATTTTCTACATTGCTAACGGTCTATTGTCGATGGTAAGTGACAACGTATTCGTTGGTACGGTTTACATTAACGAAGTGAAAGCTGCGCTACTTAACGGCCAAATCACTCGTGATCAGTTCGATCTACTTGCTGTTGCTATTAACACCGGTACTAACCTACCTTCTGTTGCAACACCAAATGGTCAAGCTGCGTTCCTATTCCTACTGACCTCTGCGATTGCACCGCTTATTCGCCTTTCGTACGGCAGAATGGTGTGGATGGCATTGCCGTACACTATTGTATTGTCTATCGTAGGTGTGCTGGCAATTCAATTAGGTGGCCTAGAACAGATGACTCAGTATTTTTATGACAGTCAAATGTTAATCCACCACTCTGCTCAAGCAGCGGCGGATGGTGTAATATCAGCACATTGATAAGCATTATTTGAACTATTTTTTAAATAGTTAGTCATATAAAACGCCCTATTCAATAGGGCGTTTTTTATTTGCAATGGAGACTTTATCGTTGAATGCACTAATTCGTTTTTCCCACTCAAGAACAGCTTGGCTAACCTTAATGCTCTCAGCTGTTGCACTTGAGCTTGCCGCGCTCTTTTTTCAACACATCATGAAACTTGATCCCTGTGTTATGTGTATTTATCAGCGCGTTGCAGTATTTGGAGTCGTCTTTGCAGGCCTAATTGGTACTATCGGTCATCGCTCACGTATCGCTCGTGCGCTCGGAGTTATTGTTTGGGGGGTTAGCGCGGCTTGGGGGTTAAAGTTAGCGCTGGAGCTTGTCGATATGCAGATGAATCCCTCTCCTTTTGCAACCTGCTCATATCTACCTGAATTTCCAACTTGGCTACCACTCCATGAATGGTTACCTGCTATCTTTATGCCTACAGGCATGTGTACTGATATTCCATGGGAGTTTATGGGCGTCACTATGGGGCAATGGATGATTGTGGCATTTAGCGGCTACCTGCTCGCTTTACTGATTTTTATCATCCCATCATTAAAGAAGTCAATCTAGCTACCTAGGCGCTCCTATCAGTAATTCTTTATACTGACTGCTATAATGCAGGCTTACAAAGCAAAAACGCTCTATTAGAGCGTTTTTGTTATTTATATAGATATTGATACCTGAGTATTAATCAACATCTTTCATTGGCCAAAGCACTATGTGATCTTCAATATCTCGGATCTTAGTTTCACACGTTACCTTACCAGCTACCGACATTCCCGCTAAAATCATCGCCTCTTTCGAGCCCGTTTTTAAAGGATGCCAAGTAGGCAATTCTCGCCCCAAAAACAGGCGACGATATGCACAGCTATCGGGCAACCAAGTTAACGACGCGATATTGTCAACGGTGACTTTGGTACACGATGGCACAAAGCTAAAGCGTTGATCGTAATTCTGACAATGGCCCACTTTATTATCGAGTAACTGACAAGCGGCATTCGTGTAATAAAGTTGCTCAGTTTCGTCGTCAATCAATTTATTTAGGCAACACTTACCACAACCATCACATAATGACTCCCACTCTTCGGTCGTCATCTGTGCTAAGGTTTTTTCATTCCAAAACGCCATGCTTAAATCATTCACTCATCCAAATCAGTTAGCTGGCTATTATACAACGCTATGGCTGTCATTCGCACTAGGGCATTGCCCTACTTACACCTTTTAGATGGGCTTATTATTAAAATCTGTGATTATGATTAGAAAAGATACTGCGTATCCTTAAAAGGATTATTAGCGCTAACGCTGCCGAGTTAACGGCAAAGTTAGCGTAAATATGGGCCTAGCGCGGAGGTGATAACAAACAACCACGATAAAATCTCTCTTTTACCGTTTAAGTGAATGCTTAAATGATCGCCGGGTACTTAATTCTCTCTGAAAGATAAGCGACAGTAATAGCAAAGTAATCTGAGTCATTCCAACGTAGTAAACCGCGATAGTTATCATAAACCAGGTACTTACGCCCTTTTTCCCCATCAGGCATCACCAGTGATATCTGCATATCATCGCGCTTAGGTAAATCACTACCATCAAAACGGCGCACGCCAAGTTCCTGCCATTGATTAAAGCTTTTCTTTATCTTTAAGTCTGCAAGACTTGCTTCAAATGACTTAGGTAGCTGAACTTGCCGACCCCAGGTTTCAGACTCTTTCCAACCAGCTTGCTGAAGATAATAAGCAGTAGATGCAAATGCATCACTGATGTTATTCCATATATCCCTCTTACCGTCCCCATCACCATCTTGAGCATAGGCAAGATACGAGCTAGGCATAAACTGAGTTTTGCCCATTGCGCCAGTCCACGAGGCTTTTAATTCAGAAAATCCAATATCGTCACGCTGTGCAATTTTTAATGCGGCAAAGAACTCTTTACGATAAAAGTCTTCTTTGTGCCCTTCATAGGCTAACGATGCGGTTACCGATAAAACAGGGAACTCACCGCGCAATTGACCGAAGTTAGACTCTACGCCCCATAACGCCACAATGAAGCGTGGCTGCACACCATAACGTTGACCCATTTTCTCAAGTTCAGGATAATGTTGTTTATACAAAGCACGCGCCGCATCAACAGTTGATTGCGGCACGGCTTTGGGGAGATAGGTTTCAAGCGTAACAGGGCCTTCAGTCTGGTTTTGTCCAGTTACCATCGCTTTTTTAAACAATTTAATTTTTGGAAAAACATCATCTATCGTTTGTTTACTGATGCCTTTATCAATGGCATCTTGTTGTAGCGAGTTAACGTAATCACTAAAACTACCTTTAGGCTCACTTGCCGCACTGACGACGTTAGGCGACAAACTTAAACAGCAAGCCAGTGCTAGAACATGTTTTCCAAAAACCATAATACCCCTTGTGTTACATCTTTTATGGCATTAACCCTTTTTAATCCGGATTAAAACCGATGTCTTTTTTATGTTGTTCTAATAAATTAACAACAGGAGGTGGTAACTGTAAATAAAATCCTTTTTCTTTCAGTTCAGATCTTACTTTTTTTATATCGGCAAAACCTAAATGATCACGCTTTTCGATGGGTAGCATCATCACTAACTGCGGCTCGCCAAACATGGCCATTAATGCTTCAGGAACACGTTCAAAATCATTACGTTTTTCAACGAAAAGATAACTTTCAGCCTTTCTACGGCTTTTATATACTGCACAGATCATATACGACTCAAATTCCAAACTATTCAACTTGCCAGCTACGAATGCACACTATAACATGGACCGTTAGGAATATAATGGATATCGGCCCTGTGCTGAATTTTTTCTAGAGAGCGATTCAGGAATGCAAACACCTAGCCTCGAATTAAAAGGCTCTTCTTTTACTCTTTCTGTACTGCATATCAATAATAATGATATGGCAGTTATTGCCGCAGAGTTAGATGCTAAGCTTGCCATTGCACCACAATTTTTTATTGGTGCGCCTTTAGTGGTCAACCTTAGCGCTATAAAAGCTCCAGATTTTGACATACTGGGTTTAAAAGAAATTTTAACCAGTCGTCAATTGATTATTGTTGGCATAACCAGTGCGTCTAATGAGCTAACTAAACAAGCTAAATCGATTGGTCTAGCCATAGTCAAATCAGGTAAAGAAGCCACTTCACAGCCTCAAATGCCTAAAACGACCAAAATCGTTAAACAAAATGTCCGCTCAGGGCAACAAATCTATGCCAAGAATGCAGATTTGATTATTGTCGGTGCGGTGGGCAATGGTGCAGAAGTGATAGCCGACGGCAGTATCCATATATATGGCACATTACGTGGTAAGGCGATGGCTGGCGCTGCTGGCGACAGAAACGCGATTATCATGGCACAAAAAATTGAAGCAGAGCTCGTATCGATTGCAGGTCAATACTGGCTAACTGAAAATCTTCAGCAAAACGGAGCCGCTCCAAGCGGTTGTATTCGCCTAGAGGGCGAATCGCTTACGGTTGAATCATTGCCTCTGTAAGAGCGCAAAATTGAAAGGATTATTATAAATGGCGCAAATTATTGTTGTCACATCGGGTAAAGGTGGCGTGGGTAAAACCACCTCAAGTGCTGCTATTGCCACAGGTCTTGCGATGAAAGGCCATAAAACCGTGGTTATCGATTTTGATATTGGTCTGCGCAACTTAGACTTAATCATGGGTTGTGAGCGTCGTGTGGTGTATGACTTTGTTAATGTTATTAATGGTGAAGCAAATCTAAATCAAGCACTGATTAAAGATAAGCGCTGCCCGCAGCTTTTCGTATTACCCGCTTCGCAAACTCGCGACAAAGATGCCTTAACCAAAGAAGGTGTTGGTAAAGTCTTAGAAGATCTAGCCAAAGATTTCGAATATATTATTTGTGACTCACCAGCGGGCATTGAAACTGGCGCTATGATGGCGCTATATTTTGCCGATACAGCGATTGTAACGACCAACCCTGAAGTCAGCTCTGTGCGTGATTCAGACCGTATTTTAGGCATGCTACAAAGTAAATCTAAGCGTGCAGAAGAAGGTTTAGAGCCAGTTAAAGAGTACTTGTTACTGACTCGCTACTCTCCTGCCCGTGTAACAACAGGCGAGATGCTAAGTGTACAAGATGTTGAAGAGATCTTAGCGATCCCATTGCTCGGCGTGATCCCTGAATCACAAGCCGTATTAAAAGCCTCTAACTCTGGTGTACCTGTAATTATCGATCAAGAGAGCGATGCAGGTATGGCCTATAGCGATGCTGTAGCAAGGTTATTAGGTGAAGAACTGCCTTTCCGATTTCTTACGGAAGAGAAGAAAGGTTTCTTAAAACGAATATTTGGTAGCTAATTATGTCTCTTCTTGATTATTTCAAAACGAAAAAGGAACCAAGCACTGCAGTTACAGCAAAAGAACGACTGCAGATTATCGTCGCACACCAACGTGGTGAGCGCGGCGCTCCAGATTACTTTCCTCAGATGAAGCAAGAGATCATCGAAGTGATCCGTAAATATGTGCAAGTCGGCCCCGATCAAGTATCGGTGCAACTTGAACAGACAGATGACCATTTTTCAGTGTTAGAACTAAATGTGACGCTACCAGAGCAAAACTAATAGCGATATTAAATAAAAATGCCCGCATATGCGGGCATTTTTATTGGTATTTAAAACCTGAGCAGCTACAATTTCAGCGCGGCTAAAGCCTCTGCAACAATCGCTTCTCTCCAACCAGTAAGAATAAGCGGTTTATCACCTTTCTTATTAGCCCATATCCACTCCAAATATTCATGGATATACTTTTTAGAGCCAAGCAGTTCAATCGGAATAGCGTTCGCTTCTGCCTGCTCTGTAATACAGTTTTTGATGCTCTTAAATGCCACTTTGTAACCCGTTTTAAGTGCAATCACATCTAAAGGCTTAGGTGGGTTATCATAGTTTACATTGGCAATCAGCTTAATAAGCTCTTTACCATGAATACGCTTCTCTTGCTCGGTCAGCTCTGTCAGCTTATAGAGGTCATTACTCGTTTTAGGCTGTTTCTTTGCCAACGCGATTAATGCGTGATCTTTGACAACAAAACCCAGTGCCAGATCTTTTTGCAAAGCACGCTGTAGGCGCCACTTAGCTAGATCTCGTAAAATGGCAAGTTGATTCGATGTCAGCTGGAAGGCATTTTTAACTTTTAAATAAGCAAGTTCAGGGTCCGGCATATCCAAACGCCCCTGAGTCATACGAATGCCCTCTTCGTACACCCAGTCAAGCCTGCCTTGCTCTTCAAGCTTATCAACTAATTGAGCATACAGTTTATACAGGTAATACACGTCGTTAGCAGCATAGTTTAACTGAGCTTCTGTCAGCGGTCGCTTTAACCAATCGGTGCGTGACTCACCTTTATCTAGACTCACGTCTAAGGTTTGCTCAACAAGCTTGGCATACCCTAATCCATGCCCCATCCCCGCTAAACCGGCGGCGATTTGACTATCAAACAAGTTTGTTGGCTGGCATTGACCATAACGCGCGAAGACTTCTAAGTCTTCACTGCAAGAATGCAGTAGTTTTACGCTACTTTCTTTATTAAGCAATTGCCAAAACAAGTCAAGATTGCTGATGGCTAATGGATCAATCAATGCAAGCGTCTTACCGTCATAAGCCTGGATCAGACCTAGTCTTGCATAGTAGGTGCGAGTACGAACAAATTCTGTGTCTAGCACCAATAAATCAGCTTCTTGGTATTGCTCTACAAGGGCCGCTAAACTGGCATCATCTTCAATATATTGAAACGCTAACAAAGTTGTCTACTCCATAAATATGCAAAAGCCGGCAATCGCCGGCTTTAAATTTAATCAAAAGTGGCAATCACCACTTAATGACTAATAAAGTTAAGCTTGCTTAACCTCATCTCTCAATTCCCTACGTAAGATTTTACCTACGTTGGTTTTAGGCAGTTCATCTCTAAATTCTACCAGCTTAGGAATTTTATAGCCCGTCAAATGCACACGACAGTGCTTGATTACTGCTTCTTTGGTCAAAGATTTGTCATTTGCGACAACAAATACCTTAACCAACTCGCCAGATACCTCATGAGGGACACCAACGGCTGCAACTTCAATCACTTTAGGATGTAAGGCTACCACTTCTTCAACTTCATTTGGGAAAACGTTGAAGCCAGAGACCAAGATCATGTCTTTCTTACGGTCGACAATAAAGAAGTAACCTTGTTCATCCATATAGCCAATATCACCAGTCGCTAAATAGCCATCTTTATCGATAACTTGACTCGTTTCTTCAGGGCGCTGCCAATAACCCACCATCACCTGTGGTCCTTTAGCAAACAACTCGCCAGTCTCGCCTTGAGCAAGTACCTTACCGTCATCATCACGAACTTGCACATCGGTATTAGCCACAGGAAAGCCAATAGAGCCGTTATAACCATCAAGGTTATACGGACAACATGTCACAAGTGGCGCCGCCTCAGTCAAACCATAGCCTTCTAGCAAGCGGGTTTTAGTTAAACCCTGCCATTTATCGGCAACAGCACGCTGAACAGCCATTCCGCCACCAATCGACAACTTCAGATCTGAGAAATTCAACTTACCGAAATCTTCGTTATTAACTAACGCATTAAACAGCGTATTAACCCCAGTTAACACCGTAAACGGATGCTTCTGTAACTCTGCGATGAAAGCAGGAAGATCTCTAGGATTAGTGATAAGTAAATTATTAGCGCCTTTATGGATAAACAGTAAACAGTTAACTGTTAACGCAAAAATATGATACAGCGGCAATGCAGTAACGACGAACTCTTTACCTTGATCAAGCATAGGCCCATAAGCTGCATCAGCTTGCAAAAGGTTACTGACGACATTGCTGTGGCTCAACATAGCACCTTTAGATACCCCGGTCGTTCCACCGGTATACTGTAAAAAGGCTAAATCTTCTCTTTTAACAACAGGCTTCACGTACTGCATACGTCGACCTTTAGACAAAGCCTTACGCATAGAAATTGCATGTGGTAAATGATACTTAGGTACCATTTTCTTAATGTACTTAACGACAAAGTTAACCACGGTACGCTTAGGAGCACTTAATAGATCGCCAAGACCCGTTAAAATAACGCTCTCTACAGGTGTATCATCAACCACTTTTTCTAAAGTATGTGCAAAGTTTGACACCACAACGATGGCTTTAGCGCCAGAGTCTGTCAGTTGATGCTTAAGTTCACGTGGGGTATACAGTGGGTTAACGTTCACCACCACCATGCCCGCACGTAAAATACCAAACAATGCGATAGGATATTGTAAAAGGTTAGGCATCATAATTGCGACACGGTCGCCTTTATTCAGCTTTAACTCGTTTTGGAGATAGGCAGCAAAAGCTCGGCTTCGCTCTTCCAGTTTACGGTAAGTCAGGGTCGCGCCCATATTCACAAACGCTGGTTGATCCGCATATTTAGCCACTGAAGTTTCGAACAGATCGACAAGCGATGCATATTGTTCTATATCAATTTCAGAAGGTACGTCATCTGGTAGATTATTAATCCAAAGTTGGTCCACAAAAATCTCCTAATATCTCCACCAGCGGTAAGAACTATACCGCTATGGTCGTTAGCAGCTTGCCAATAAGCAAGCTAAAACACTGTCTATTCTTTATATTTATTGGGCACGCCCGTAAATCATACGAGCGTTTAAATTTTGATTATCATCACATAAACGAAACAAAAAACCTAGCCCCTTTTTTTGCTTAACTATTTAAGAAAGCACTAATCGCTGTTGACACCTTTTCAGCATTGCCCATATGAAGGTGATGATCACCCTCCAGCTCTATGGTTTGTAATTGATTAAACCAGCGATTCGCCATTGGGATCGCTTCTCGTAACTGAGGGAAACCTCGGTTACCTGAAATTAATAGCGTATTGACTTTATGGGCTTGCATTAAGGCATCGACTTGAGAATAAGTCAGTCTTAAAGGGGAATCTAATTTTAAGCGAGGATCACTGCGCCAGCATACCCCAGAATCAAGGTTTTGCATATTGCGCTGAGTCAATAATTCGCACCATTGCAGGTCTAGTGCCGTAAATTTGTGCCGTGCATGTGCAGCAAGTGCGATATCTCGATGACTCTTTGCAGGTTTAGCCAAATTAGCAAGATAGCGTCGATGATCTGCAAAGCTATTTTGTAAGCGTTTTTTTGATTTCCCCTCCCCTTCGTATAACGGTGAGAGCGCTTCAATTAACAGCAAATTACTGACTTTATCAGGAAATGCTGCAGTATAAGCCGACGCAATAATACCGCCTAAAGAATGGCCTAAAATAGCATGTGGTTTCAACGTTAAAGGGAGTGTTTCAAGCAAGACATCTAAATCATAGAGGTAATCGACCCAATGCAGAGGATAGCGACCAGGTCGATGCTGCGATGCGCCGTGCCCAGGCCAATCAATGGCTAAGATTTGATAATCCGTTAAATATTGACTCAAGGGCTCAAAGCTATTGGCATTATCTAACCAGCCATGTAACGCTAAAATAACGGGCTTATCTGGTACTCCCCACAATCGTCCAGCTAGCGTGATATGGGGTAGCACCAAGGTTATTTCATTATCGGGTTCGCAGGCCAAGCGCATGTAGACTCTTACTTTTTGATAAATTTCAGCGTCATTCTATCGCTTTCACCAATAGCGAGATACTTTTCTTTGTCTTGCTCATCAAGGGCAAGTCTTGGAGGAAGTGTCCAAACGCCTTTAGGGTAATCCTTAGTATCTTTTGCATTGGCATTGACCTCTGAGCTTGCGACAAAAGTGAACCCCGCTTTTTCAGCAAGTTTAATCACCTCAGCTTGTTCCATATAGCCCGTTTTCACATCCATTCCAGGATTAGCTCTATGCTCAACAATACCAAATATTCCACCTGGTTTTAGCACTTTATAAGCGGAGTCCAATACAGGTTCGAGATAACCTTTCATCGCCCAGTTATGCAAGTTTCTGAAAGTGAGCACCACATCGACGCTATTGTCAGCCCCCATTTTATAGTAAGCAGGTGGATCAAAGGTGACGGTACTGGCACTACCTAGCTTGGCGCTATTATCTTCGAGCCACTGCTCAAATCTCTTACCCGCTTTAGGACGATAGCCGTTACGCGCCTTCTCATCTTCAGGGTGTGTATCAAAATTCCCCGCAATATATTGGCCTTCATTGGCTAAATATGGCGCGAGAATTTCAGCATACCAACCACCACCGGGCCAAAGTTCAATAACCGTGTCGGATGGTTTGATATCAAAGAAAGAAAGGGTTTGCTCTGGGTGACGATACTCATCGCGAGCGGTGTTTTGAGCAGGCCTAAAATCACTGTTAACGGCAGCTTCTAGCCCATTATTTTCGTGTTCAAGGGCAATTGCAGCTGTGCTAAATAATGATAAGCTACATGTGCTTGCAAGCAAAACGCTTGCTGCTAAGATTTTCTTTTTCATTGTAATTCTCCCTAAGATGACAGGCATCAACCTAGCAGTCGGTTAACAAAAAACCAACCCATATAAACAGAGATTTACATTTTATAATTTAACTAAAACAAAATAAGGTGCCAAATATGGCGTTAACTGGCGAGTTTAACGATCACGTTATCTTAGTCAAACGCGAGGCCGCAGCATCGACTCTACGCCAACATAAATATAGCATGAAGGCACTCGTTGCTAACCAACCGAATACCCAAAACCAAGCTGGCAACCAACTTTCTCCCGCGAGCATATTTGCATCGCCTTGGCCGTCAAGCCCTAACAACACCATCGGGCTCGCCAATGCATTTAAGATAATCATCAATGCCATCACGCGCAGACCACTGGCTAAGAAACGATTTTGTTTAAGCTTTAAAGGCAACAAAAATAGCACTGCTAAGCTTGCTAAAATCGCCACGGTCAATAGATCCCGAGCCCAGAGTATAATCGTTAATACCACTACGCCGCCAAGTAGTGCGAAACTCAAGCGGATCCCTTTTGCCCAGGTGGCAAACATAAAGATCAAGTAGCCCCAAAGAGCCGCACCAAAGTAACCAGAAAAGCCGATTAGGATTGGCCACCCTCCCTGGCTAAAACACAAACCTGCACCATTGGGAAAGAGTTCGATATGGCTAACAACACCACCAGAAACGATGGTTGCTAACCCATGTGAGAGTTCATGAAAATAACTTTCTAACCATTTGAAAGGTACGCTTACAAAAGGCAATCTCGTTACCATAAAAGCAATGAAGAGTTCAATTAAGAATCGGGTCCGCCCCGGAACTCCTGAAGATGATATGTGATTACTGTATTGCGAGGCTGATGCCGTATTGTGTTGAGCACCAGGTTGAGAATTGGATTGAGGTTTATGCATAGGTATCTATACCCACCATCTGCTTAATCTCTTCTCGCTTAGCAGCATGTTGATTAACTAAATACTCAGCCACCGCGCCGCGATGTCCACCCGTATGATCCTCATACTCAACATGAGCACCTAACCTTGACTGTAACGCAAACTCATCTTCTTGGTAATCATGAGTCACGAACGATTGCGGCGCTTTGGTTGTCTGAGACGGCTCAACGCCGCCAGAAGCCAAAGCACTAATATGATTTGAAGCACTGGTTAGGTTTGAAGCAACAGACTTGTTAACTTCCCCCCTACTTGTTGTATTAATTGCAGCTTGAGTTGTTGCAAGCGGGCTTGAATTAATCTGCATCAAATCGTCCTTAATACATTCGCTTTATCGTAGACCTTAATATCAGAGCACTAATACCTTTCGCGAATATTAGCCTGCAAATATCCAGTTCACAAATATCTAGTCCGCGATTACAGTCCGTAAAAAATGCTGGAGTACGGTCTTAAATTACTCTCTACCCGGCAGTTTTTGCCAGGTTACTGTATCACGAAGATAAACCGGCGTTAACTCATCGACCGAAGTGCTATGGCCCTTACTCACTCCATCTTGAGCAAGTGCTAGCATATACTTAGCTTCAGGAAACTTAGCCTTTTCACAAATGCTCATATTCGTAGTCAATTCAAGTATTTGCGGATAAGCGTCAAAACCAGTACCACAAGCAATAACAGGCAAAGTTAAATCTAAACTTAGCACTATAGCTTCTGGTGCACTAACCACTTCTTCGTTTACTAACGTCGCTAACCCATCGACTGCAATATATTGGCCCCAGTAAACCTCTCCCATACGAGCATCTATTGCAGCGAGAACTTGACTCGCGCCTTGCTCAATAGCTGATTGAGCCATAGCCGCTAATGTAGAAATACCGATAACTGGCAACTCTTGGCCAAGAGCCAAACCTTGAGTAATGCTGGTACAAATACGAATGCCAGTAAAGCTACCTGGACCTCTGCCATAAGCAATCAGGTCGACATCTTTCAGTGCTAAGTTTGCCTCAGACAAAACAGCCTTAACCATAGGCAACAAACGTTGACTATGTTCACGTGGTGCATCGGCTTGCTCGCTGTACGTTGCACCTTTATGGCTAACTGCTGCTGAACACGACTCAGTACAAGTATCGAGTGCTAAAATGCTCAACGGCGTCGCATCGTTAGATTTATCTGTCATTAATTACTTACCAAACTTGTTATTTAAATCAACTACCGCCGATTAAAAACTTGGCGACGACAGTATATGTTAGGAGACTATTTAAGCGGTAATATCGGCCACGTGCACCTTAAAAGCCTGGAGTTTAATGCTTAACCGATTAGACTTTCAGTACTTAACCGAGTAAATAGACTGTTTTTATGATTATACCCTAAGTCACGCTATGGCATTAAGTCTTATAGTTAAAATACTTGCCTTTTGCAGGCCTCATGAGTGATCCACAGGCAAATAGCGACTTAAGTAATAGCGTCAACTTACGTTCGGAACTACTGAGTGTGATGTAATCCAGACACACTCAAGTCATAGCCCAATAAAATGAGGTTAAATAGATACAAAAATCGCGGTTTGTCCTAAATTTATAAGTGGCTATAAATTAAGTGACTATAAATTAAGTGACTATACATAAATTTATTACATATCAGTGACTATACTCACTCTAAAGCACTCAATTTAAGCTTGCTTTGAAGTCCTAATCAAGGGGGGAGGATGCAACAAATCAGAATCGATTGGTTTAGGCTACTTCGTTACTCCTTGCTATTTATCGTGTTCTCTATGCTAATGACAGTTTTCATGTTGCTATGGTTTTCAAACAGTTTAGAGGAAGCTTGGCAAAAAGGTTTAATGTTGACGTTAGCAGAACTTGAAATGACTACTGAGTTAACACTCACCCTGCTCATCTATATTAGCTTTCCAGTGCTACTTTTTCGCTTCCTCTATTACTTTTCCAAAATATTGTATCGAGGACGAAACCCAGGCGTCGCAATCATCAGCTATAAGACCCTGTTTAACCCATTAAACTTTTTATTGTTTCCAAGCTTACTGAACTCTGAAGGTTTACTTTACCGGCGCCGCTGCTTATTAGCCCTTATCTTACTCACCAGTATTTATTTTGTTATTTTACTTATCACTTAATTTACGCTACTTAATCTTCGCTAAGAAGTCTGTCGCCTTGTCTAAATCACGAGTTCGAGACATTGGCGGTAACGAATTTAAAAATGCCTGTCCGTAGGGTTTATTGACGATACGGTTGTCGCATAAAATGAGTACGCCTTTATCTTTTTCATCTCGAATTAACCGACCTACCCCTTGATTTAGGCTGATCACCGCTTGCGGCAGTGAGATCTCGCTAAACGCATCTTTGCCCTCACGCTCAACACTTTCGCTACGCGCGCGAAACAGATTGTCATCGGGTGACACAAATGGCAATTTATCGATGATGACGCAACTTAACAGTCGACCACGAACATCGACCCCTTCCCAAAAAGCGCCTGTACCGAGTAATACAGCATTACCAAGTTGGCGGTATTTTTTAAGCAGGCTTTGCTTATTCGCCTGCCCTTGCACAAGAAGTGGATAAGCGACGCGCCGTTGAAGTGCAGGTGCCACCAAATTAAGCATTCTATGACTGGTAAATAAAATAAAGGTGCGCCCTTTAGCAGCATTCACCGCTTTTACGCAAACATCAACAAATTGATTTAATGCCACATGATGATTATTGACACTCGCTAAATGTCTTGGCACACAAAAAAGCGCATTATTTTGATAATCAAATGGGCTTTCCAGTAACATCTCTTGGCATTGACGTAAGCCTAGTTGTCGGGTGAACAAGCTTAAATCACGGTTGATTTGTAATGTTGCCGAGGTAAATATCCACGCCACATTAGAATCAAACAGTTTACGACACTCTTTAGCAACGTCTATTGGCGCAATGCGCAGTACCAAATAACGATGGCCGAAGTCGATACTATAAGCGGCTTGATTGTTCTCACATAAGAAAAACAGCTCTAGTTTATTGGCTAAAACCTCAAGTTTTTCTATTTGATCATCTAGATTATTGCTGCGACCAACATGGCCTAATAATAGCTGTTGTAATACCTTAATCTCTTTGAGCAGCCCCCATGAAAGGACTGATAAGTCTTTATTGGCCAATAGCCGACGCCAGTCAGACTCGCCAATATTAAACAGTATTTGATGCCACTCATTTAACATTGATGAACATCGTGCACTTAACAACTCTATCTGTTTAGCATCTCTTAGTTCGAGTCTATAAATCTCAATCAAGTTATCAAATAGCGCTATGAGCTGTCGTGTAGAGCATTGCTGACCAAAATAAGTGACAGCAATATCAGGCAATAGGTGCGCTTCATCAAAAATAACCACATCAGAATCTGGCAGTAATTCGGCAAAACCAGTCTCTTTTAAAATTCTGTCGGCTAGAAAAAGGTGATGATTAACCACAATGATCCGTGCATCCATGGCTCTATTACGGGCTTTGCGAGTGAAACAGTCATCATAGTGATCACAGCGTTGACCAATACAGGTCTCTTTTGCGCTAACGATCAGCGGTAAAGCCTGAGAATTCTCCGTAACCGAGGTTAACCCTCCAATATCGCCGTCAGTAGTCTGCCCTGCCCACTGATTTATACGCAGCAAGTCATCTAATACTTGTGTGTCCATCGAGCTGGCTCCCGATAGCTCTTTTTCCATTAGGTGTTGGCACAGGTAGTTATTACGCCCCTTTAGCAGCGCAACCTTAGGCGTGAGCTTAAGCATGGATAATAATGCAGGAAGGTCTTTGTAAAATAGCTGCTCTTGTAAATTTTTACTGCCTGTACTGACAATAACTTGCTTGCCACTCAATAAAGCAGGAATTAGGTAAGCAAAAGTCTTCCCCACCCCCGTCCCAGCTTCCACCACCAAGTTATTGCAACTACTGATAGATTCAGTCACCGCCTTGGCCATAGTCACCTGCACATCACGGCAGCTAAAACCCTTAATTGAATGTGCCAGTACGCCATCATTTGAAAATGCAGCAGCGACTTGCTGTATGAGTTTACTGCTCAAGAGTCATTAAACCTTTAATAAAAATGTTGATGATGCATATACCCAAGCGACTTGAAATGCGCGTTTCACAGGCCTTGTGTGAGCTCTATTCTAGCCGCTTAGATTAGGAATAGTTACTCCCTTTTAAGCGAGTGCAGAGAAAGACTCAGTGATCGACTTCGGTTACCAGATTCAGTTATTAGCTTCAATATGTGATACGGGCATATAAAAATGCATGGCAGTTTATCTTAAATAAATATACAAGATTAGCTTTTGTTGGCGGACTGAGAGCAAGTTCAGGACAAATGCGCTCTAGCGGCCTTAACAAAAGCCACTCCCGCATGTGCGGTTAATTGTTCTCAGTTGAGAACACAAGACTCTCAAATGTCGGTATAAATCGACTTTAGGCAACCAAAAATGAAAAATAATGACATTTAGATGAAGTTTACTCAACTGCTTAAATAAGAGGTTGCAATCATTTTAAAAACTGATTAATTTAAATACCAACAACACGAAATGATTCATCAATGGCTTAGCACAGCAGCAAGCGTTGGATCATGACAGGCCACTTGGCCCACAGAAACAGATTGAGAGAAACGAATATGACACAGCTTTTGAACACTATGCATCATCATCACCATATGCGGTAGCCTTCGGAAGCTCACTGCCGAAGGACTATTTTCCTTCCGGCGGTTGATTTAAAAATATCAAAACCCTTGGAAGGAATTCCAAGGGTTTTTTGTTTTTTTCTTAACAGATTGTTTTATAAGATTTTTAAATTAACTAATAGGAAGTATCTCATGTCAGAGTCAACAAGATTACGTATCGCCATCCAGAAATCTGGCCGCTTATCAAAAGAGTCACAGAAGTTACTTAAAAGCTGTGGCGTTAAATTTAATGTCAACGAACAACGTCTAATCGCCCACTCAGACAACATGCCAATCGACCTATTACGTGTACGTGATGACGATATTCCAGGCCTTGTCATGGACGGTGTGGTGGACTTAGGTATTATTGGCGAAAATGTGCTGGAAGAAGAACAGATCGAACGCCAAAGCCTAGGCAAACCAGCTGAATGCATCAAATTACGTGAACTTGACTTTGGTGCTTGCCGCCTATCATTGGCCGTGCCAACTGAATTTAGTTACCAAGATGCAAGCTCATTAGAAGGGCTTCGCATTGCGACCTCTTACCCCAACTTGCTACGCCGCTACATGCAAAAGAAAGGCATTAATTATCGTGACTGCATGTTGAAGGGTTCTGTTGAAGTTGCACCACGTGCAGGTTTATCAGACGGTATTTGTGACTTAGTGTCAACAGGGGCAACACTTGAAGCAAATGGATTATATGAAACGGAAGTCATCTACCGTTCTATGGCCTGCATCATTCAATCAACCCAATCGCAACCTGATGATAAACAAGCACTAATAAACAAAATACTGTCTCGAATTAATGGCGTTGTACGTGCCAAAGAGAGTAAATACATCTTACTACACGCACCAACGGAAACGTTAGAGCAGATTGTTGCACTGCTTCCTGGCGCAGAAAACCCGACTGTTTTGCCACTCAACGACGATACTAACCGAGTGGCTATCCACGCCGTTAGCACTGAAGACTTGTTCTGGGACACTATGGAGCAATTAACGCAGCTGGGCGCCAGCTCAATTCTTGTTATGCCTATTGAAAAAATGATGGGGTAGAGTCATGCAGATCCTCAATTGGCAATCTCTCGACTCTCAAGCTCAAGCTAACACGCTTGAGCGCTCACCACTAATAGGTGATAACAGTCTTGAGCAAAGTGTGGCAGATATCATTAATGCCGTCGTCGCTGATGGCGATAAGGCGTTATTTGAATTTAATCAAAAATTTGATGGGGTCAATATCGATAACTTAAGGTTGTCGAGCGCCCAAGTCGAGCAGAGCTGCGCCAAGGTTTCTAGTGAGGTAAAGCAAGCAATTGCTCAAGCAAAGGCCAACATTGAGACTTTTCACAAGGCACAGATCCAGCCACACATCGATCTAGAAACTCAAGCAGGGATCCGCTGCGAACTCCGCTCTGAGCCGATAGAGCGCGTTGGCCTGTATATTCCAGGAGGCACGGCGCCACTTATTTCAACCGTACTGATGTTAGCCCTACCCGCTAAAATTGCCGGTTGTAATAAGCGGGTTCTCGTAAGCCCTCCACCAATTAATGATGCCATCATTTATGCGGCAAAAGAATGTGGTATTGAAGAGATCTATCAAGTTGGCGGCGCCCAAGCTATTGCTGCACTTGCATTTGGCACTGGTTCTGTACCTCAAGTCGATAAGATTTTTGGCCCAGGTAACCGATTTGTGACTGAAGCTAAACGCTCCGTTAGTCAAGATAACCGCTGCACAGTGAGCATCGATATGCCTGCCGGCCCATCAGAAGTGCTCATCATTGCCGATACTGAGGCTAATCCAGAGTTTGTTGCCGCAGACCTGTTATCACAAGCCGAGCACGGCGCTGACTCACAAGTTATGTTAGTCACCGATTGCAACGTGTTAGCTAAGCAGGTTAATCAAGCCTTAGCAAAGCAACTGGCGCAGCTGCCACGTGCTGATATTGCCAATCAAGCCCTTAAAAGCAGCCGCACTATTATCGTTAACGATATGACCATCGCAGCGGCAGTTTCTAATCAATACGGACCTGAGCACTTGATCATTCAAACTCAGCAGCCACGAGAAGTGCTAGCCAATATTCGAGCAGCGGGCTCTGTATTTTTAGGGGCGTATACGCCTGAATCTGTGGGTGATTATGCCAGCGGCACGAATCACGTCTTGCCGACCTACGGTTACAGTAAAACGGTGTCGAGCTTATCACTTGCAGATTTTAGCCGTCGATTCACTGTGCAAGAGTTATCAGCAATAGGACTTAGAGCCTTAAGCCATAGCGTAATGATCCTTGCCGAAGCTGAGCAGCTTGATGCACACAAAAATGCAATTGCAGTTCGAATGGCCAGCCTTGATGCTAACGCAGGTAATGAAGCGTTAGCTAGCAATAGCTCAGTTACGGAGGCCTTATGACAACATCAAGCAAGCTAAATTTAGCCGAGCGCCTCGCTCGACCAGAACTGTTAGCGTTACAGGTTTATCAGTCAGCAAGGCGTATTGGCGGCCAAGGGGATATCTGGATCAATGCCAATGAGTCCCCCTTTAACAATAGTGAGCTTATGGGCCTTAACCGTTACCCAGAATGCCAGCCACCTGCATTAATCAGCGCATATAGCCAATATAGTGGTGTCAATGAGAACAGTATTATCACTAGTCGCGGCGCCGACGAAGCGATTGAGCTGTTAATTCGAGCCTTTTGTGTACCAGGTCTAGATAGTATCGCAACCTTTGGCCCTACGTATGGAATGTATGCCATCAGTGCCAAGACCTTTAATGTTGGGGTAAAAGCGCTGTCTTTAACTGATGATTTTCAGCTGCCAAGTGACTCTATCTCCAGTGTCAGTGGCGCAAAATTGGTGTTTATCTGTAATCCGAATAACCCCACAGGCAGTGTCATCGCAAGAAACAAAATCATTGAGATCATTAACGCTTGCCCTGAAGCCATAGTGGTTATCGATGAGGCATACATTGAATTTAGTCCCGAATACAGTGTCGCCGATTTAGTCGATAGCTGTGCAAACCTAGTGGTGCTTCGCACCTTATCAAAAGCCTTTGCCTTAGCTGGCGCACGCTGTGGTTTTTTGTTGGCAAACCCTGACATTATCGAAATCTGCATGCGTGTAATAGCCCCTTATCCCGTGCCGCTTCCCGTAAGCGAACTTGCCATCAAAGCCCTCAACACAAAAGGCCTTGAAACAATGCAGCAGCAAGTGGGTCTGATGAAGCAACAAGGGTTAAGACTGGCGGACGCATTGAGCGGCTATGGCGCTAAGGTTATCAAAGCACATGGTAACTATGTACTCGCAGAGTTTGAGGACAAAGCGCTAGTGCAGCAAAAGTTAATATCTGCTGGCGTGATTGCCAGAAGTTACAACGATCCCCGCCTTAGTAAGGCGATTCGTTTTAGCTTTACAAACCAGGAACAAACGGACTATCTGATCCAACTATTTCAACAATAAAAATATACAGTGCGCTGATATTTAAAAAGAATAACAATAGCTTGGCTGAGATTTGAATGAATGTTCAATGCGTTCCGATTTGTTTAAACTCAGTAAAGCCAGAATCTGAAAGGTATAACCGCTATGAAGCAGAAAATTTTATTTATCGACCGTGATGGTACGCTCATCGAAGAACCAGTTACAGATAAGCAAGTCGATAGCTTAGCCAAACTCGTTTTTGAGCCTAATGTGATCCCTGCTCTACTGAAACTGCAAAACGCCGGTTATCGATTAGTTATGGTCAGTAACCAAGATGGTCTGGGCACGCCTTCGTTCCCAAGAGATGATTTCGATGCACCGCAAAATATGATGATGCAGATCTTAAACAGCCAAGGCGTGCTGTTTGATGATGTACTTATCTGCCCTCACTTTAATGATGAGAACTGTAGCTGTCGTAAACCTAAGCTTGGCTTAGTTAAAGACTATCTCACCTCTGGGAAAATTGATTTTACCCAGTCCGCTGTCATAGGAGATCGTGAAACTGACTTAGGTCTTGCCGACTCGATGGGCATATTAGGTTTGCAATATCACCCAGAAAATCTTAACTGGAACGCCATTGCCGATAAGCTTTTAAATAAGAACCGCAGCGCCACAGTCACTCGTACCACTAAAGAAACCGATATTCGCGTCACTGTCGATTTAGATTCAAATGATAAAAGCGAAATCAACACAGGTATTGGCTTTTTCGACCATATGCTTGAGCAGATCTCAACCCACGGCAACTTTAAAATGGATGTCAAGGTTGATGGTGATTTGGAGATAGATGATCACCACAGCATTGAAGATACCGCACTGGCAATCGGTGATGCCCTGCGTCAAGCTCTAGGTGACAAACGCGGCATAGCCCGCTTTGGCAATGCACAAATCAGTAGCGTTTTTGAGCAAGCGATTCCTATGGATGAAGCCAGTGCTGAGTGTTTGTTAGATCTATCGGGGCGTCCATTTATCAAGTATCGCGGCGACTTTGACCGTGAACTTGTTGGCCAAATGTCAACTGAGATGGTGCCGCACTTCTTCCGCTCCTTTGCCGATGGTCTGCGCTGTACTTTACACATCAGTACCCAGGGCAATAACGACCACCACAAAGTTGAAAGCTTATACAAGGTGTTAGGTCGCACCCTAAGACAAGCTGTGGCAGTTGAAGGAGACACGCTGCCCTCAAGTAAAGGTGTGTTATGAGCCAAGTCAATCTAGATAACAAAAACGGCATCAAAGGTAATACCGTTATTATCGATACCGGTTGCGCCAATTTAAGCTCGGTCCGCTACGCTTTTGAGCGTTTAATGACTGATACAGAGCGAGAGTGCCTGTTTGTAAGCGATGATATTGAGCTGATTAACTCGGCTGAACGCGTTATTTTACCCGGTGTAGGTACTGCAAGGGCTGCAATGACGGCGCTAAATGACAAAGGTTTACTCCAGGTTATCCCCTCGCTCACCCAGCCATTACTCGGCGTGTGCTTAGGTATGCAGATGCTGACACGTGCTTCAAAAGAGCGCGGCACACAAAGCGATGACTGCCAATGTCTTAATATCATTCCAACCGATATCGACCTGCTTAATACTCAAGGCTTACCGCTACCGCATATGGGCTGGAATCAAATTACGCCTTCAAACCACCCTATTTTCGAGGGAGTGACTGCCGGCAGCTTCGTATATTTCGTCCACAGCTACCGCGCCCCCGTTAGCGACTTCACCATTGCAACTGCCCAGCATGGTGAGTACTTTAGCGCTGCCATTGCAAAAGATAATTTTATTGGACTGCAATTTCATCCAGAAAAAAGTGCAGAGGTCGGCGCTAAGATACTGGCAAACTTCCTCAACATGAATAGAGATACCTTTTGCCAAGCTGGCAATGAACCCGCTAATAAGCTAACGATTAACCTAAGTAATGAACCGGAGGCACTGTAATGATTATTCCAGCAATCGATCTTATCGACGGCCAAGTTGTTCGCCTCTATCAAGGTGATTACGAGCAGCAAACAACCTTTAATTTAAGTCCATTAGATCAACTTAAATCTTATCAGGCTCAAGGGGCTAACTTACTGCATATCGTCGATTTAACCGGAGCAAAAGAGCCAACTAAGCGTCAAACGGCATTAATTTCAGAATTAGTTAATCACCTAGACACTCCGATCCAGGTTGGCGGTGGTATTCGCACTGAAGCCCAGTTAAATGAACTACTGGAAATTGGTGTAAGCCGTGTGGTTATCGGTTCATTGGCCGTAAAAGAGCCTGAGCTTGTAAAAAGCTGGTTTGAAAAATATGGTAATGAAGCCATTTGTCTCGCACTCGATGTCAATATCAATGAGCAAGGCGAAAAAATAGTGGCCGTATCGGGATGGCAAAGTGGCGGTGGTAAGAGCTTGGAGTCGCTGGTAGAAGAGTTTAAAGCTGTTGGCCTTAAGCATGCATTAGTCACTGACATTAGCCGTGATGGCACACTGCAAGGCGCTAATACCGAGCTTTACCGTGAGATTGCCGCTACTTACCCAGAGATCCAATGGCAAGCTTCTGGAGGCATCGCGACATTAGCCGATGTCAATGCAGTAAAAGACAGCGGTGCCAATGGCATTATTATTGGTAAAGCCCTACTTATCAACCAATTCACCGTCCAGGAGGCGATTGCATGTTGGCCAAACGCATAGTCCCCTGCCTTGATGTCAAAGAGGGCAAAGTGGTTAAAGGGGTTCAATTTAGAAACCATGAAATTGTAGGCGATATTGTGCCGCTCGCTAAGCGCTACGCTGAAGAAGGTGCTGATGAATTAGTCTTCTATGACATCACGGCCAGCGCTCACGATAGAGTCATTGATAAGTCATGGATAAGTCGAGTCGCCGAAAAAATTGATATTCCTTTTTGTGTTGCCGGTGGGATAAGAACCATAGAGCAAGCACGAGAAAAGCTGGCCTTTGGCGCCGACAAAATTTCAATTAACTCACCAGCATTAACAGACCCAAGCTTGATTGCCAGACTGCAAGATGAGTTTGGACGTCAGTGTATCGTGATAGGTATCGATTCCTATTATGACGCCAATAGCGACAGCTACATGGTTAAGCAATTTACTGGCGATGAAGCGGCAACTAAAGACACTCAGTGGTTTACACAAGATTGGGTTGAAGAAGTGCAAAATCAGGGCTGCGGCGAAATCGTACTTAATGTCATGAATCAAGATGGCGTCAGACAAGGTTATGACATTAAGCAATTGTCGATGATCCGCGCTATCTGCGATGTACCGTTAATTGCATCGGGTGGCGCTGGCACTATGGCGCATTTTAAAGAGGTGTTTAGCCAGGCAAACGTGGATGCGGCATTAGCCGCAAGTGTGTTCCATAAAGGGATCATAGATATACAGGCCCTAAAACGTTATCTCAACAGCCGGCAAATTGCTGTACGCATTTAGATAAGTTAGACGTTGACTCACATTAAGGATGTAACATGACTAATTTTAACCAAAACCCACTGGGTAGCGACTTACGGAGTCAATTGGACTGGGAGAAAACCGACGGCTTAATTCCGGCGATAGTGCAAAATCACCTCACAGCCAAAGTCTTAATGCTCGGTTATATGGATAAGGCTGCATTAGATCAAACCTTATCGACAGGAAAAGTCACCTTTTTCAGCCGCAGTAAACAAAGACTCTGGACTAAGGGCGAAACCTCAGGCAACACCCTCGACTTAGTATCGATTGATAAAGACTGTGACGATGACAGTTTACTCGTGCAAGTTATTCCCAACGGACCGACCTGCCATAAGGGCACAGAGAGTTGCTGGAAAGACGGTAACGCCCACAGTTTTATCGACAACTTGTCAGGCTTAATCGCATCACGTAAAGGCCAAGACCCAGAGTCAAGCTACACCGCTCACCTGTTTGAGCGTGGCACTAAACGTATCGCGCAAAAAGTCGGAGAAGAGGGGTTAGAAACGGCATTAGCCGCTGCAACCCATGACAAACCGGAATTGATTGATGAAGCCTCTGATCTGATCTATCACTTGTTAGTGCTACTTGAAGATCAAGAGTTAAGCATGCAAGACATCAATCTCAATTTGATGAAACGTCACAATAAGGCAAAGTAGAAAAATAACCTCCGCCTTAACGAGTAGGAAATGGTCGCAGTCTCTGCGGCCATTTTATTTCCTGTTTAGCCACGGCTATTCCTGCTGATAAATTTACTCTTCAGCAAAGATGAAACGAGCTTATAACTGCACTCTGAAACAATGAAACGCTTAATTGACGGGCAAGCATTATCATAAAAAGGATTGACGACTTAAAAGATAATCAATCGGTATTTAAAACCAAAAGTAGCGCATTGCTTCAATTTTGCAATCTTATTCTTGCTGATTTTGCGCAATAGAAAACACTGTTTTTACAAAGAGTAAATCCGTTATTGCTAGGGTGTTGCAATAGGTAACTTCTGATACAATCTGCGCCACTAAAATTAAGCTTCTCAATAATAAAAGTGTGCCCTATGAATCTTGCAGATAAAGTTTTAGTCGTAAATGACAACCTCCCAATTCGTACCAACAAACCTGTTCACTCAGGTAAGGTCCGCAGTGTTTACTGGTTAACCGAGGAAGATAGCGCACGGTTAATTAAAGATAAAGGTTACGATGTACCTGCCGATGCACCACTAGCCATTATGGTCATTAGCGATCGCATCTCAGCATTTGATTGCGTATGGCAAGGTGAGAACGGTTTAGATGGCGTTCCAGGAAAAGGAACGGCACTAAATGCTATCTCAAATCATTGGTTTAAACTTTTTAAAGATAAAGGCCTTGCTGATAGTCACATCTTAGACATCCCTCACCCATTGGTGTGGATTGTGCAAAAAGCACGTCCGGTGATGATTGAAGCGATTGCACGCCAATACATTACGGGTTCTATGTGGCGTTCATACACTAAAGGTGAGCGCGAGTTTTGTGGCATCACTATCCCTGAAGGCTTAGAGAAAGATCAAAAGCTACCTGAGCTATTAATCACCCCGTCGACAAAAGGTGTATTAACGGGCCTAGAAGGCGTACCTGAAGCTGATGACGTGAATGTATCTCGTAGCGATATTGAACGTCATGTTCAAGGTTTCAACTTTAGTAAGCTTGCAGACGTTGATCTTTACGAGAAGCTGCTTAAAGAAGGCTTTGATGTCATCAGTGACGCACTCGCTGAGCATGATCAGATCTTTGTTGATACCAAATTTGAATTTGGCTACGTAAACGATGCTGCTGGTAATGAAAAACTTATCTATATGGATGAGGTCGGCACGCCTGATAGCTCGCGTATTTGGGATGGTGCAGCTCACCGTGATGGCAAAATTATCGAGCAATCAAAAGAAGGTTTCAGACAGTGGCTACTTAACCACTTCCCAGACGCTGATATCTTACTCAACAAGAACCGCATGGAAGAGCGCTTTGCGCTAGCGAAAGATAATAAACTACCAGAATCTGTCATGATGGATATCTCTAACACTTATGTTGGAATTGCTGAGAAAGTGATTGGTAAGAAGCTACATATCAGCGACACACCTAAACAAGAGATCATTGATATTTTACGCGATGAATATCAGCTAATCGTTTAGTTATCCGCTCTGCTATAGTGCTGGTTAAGTGCTTTATTTAGCGCAAAAATGGGTAGATGTATGCAAGCGCGTAATGAATAAGTAGCTCAGCCAATCAAACACTGCCCTTAAACGCTAGCTATAAAGCTAAGCGCTAGATATAGAAAAGCCGCAATATCCATTGCGGCTTTTTTGTGTAGCCATGGTTAATAACAATTGCAGCGCTATTTTTAGCAACCAGATTAATTATAGATCGATGCTTCGCCTTCGGGGCGGGTTTTTAGCACCTTAAGGAACCACATATATTGCTCAGGGTACGCTAAAATAACTTGCTCAACCGCCTTATTTAAGGCGATCGCCTCATTTTCTTTACCTTGCATGGTATCGGGATCAATGGCAGGCATAACCGTTAGATCAAAATGACGCTTGTGTTGATCATAACCAATCTTTACCGGCATGACTTGAGCGTTCCCCGCCTGAGCTAAACGCCCCACTACTGGCAAGGTTGCTTTAGTCGTCCCCAAAAATGGCGCAAAGACACTCTTCTCACGACCAAGATCTTCATCGGGTAGATAAAAAAAACTATTGTCTCGCTTTAGCTCTGTCAGCAAAGCTCTGATCCCTGCTTCACGCATGTAGATATTGCCGCCTTGGGAGCTTCTCATACGATTATTGAACCAGTTAAATAATCCATTTTTATGGGCTTTTGCCATCGAAACCATAGGCAGTTCAAGATTGAGCCTAAGTCCTGCATACTCAATACCCCACACATGCGGCATGATAAAAATCACAGGCTGACCTGCAGCACGTGCTTTTTCTACATGTTCAAATCCATGAAGTTGTACACGGCGTCTCATATTCGCGCGAGATTTCGCTAACAACTCGGATTGCGCAAGTAAAATCATCACAAAATTTTCCACGTTATCTTTTATTAACGCTTCAATCTCATCATGGGATTTTTCAGGAAAGCAGGTCGTTAGATTCGCCCTTGCCACATTAATCGGCTTCTTAGCAATTTTCATCACTAGTCTGGCAAGTGTGCGTGCAATGGGATCTCTGAGCCAGGCAGGCATAAGACCAAATATTAACAACACTAAAATCGCGACCCAGGTTAGCCAATATTTAGGGTGTAACAGGCTAAAGCTAAAACGTCGATCAAAATATTTTGGCTTTCTAGACAAGGAATTAAACCTCTACTGCAAATGAATAACAGAAAAAGCCACTCGATTGAGTGGCCTCTTCATTATAACGCTAAAGCAATTACTTCTTTGCGTTAGCCTCTTCGACGCGGCTTTTCAGCTTCTGTCCCGGACGGAACGTGACTACACGACGTGCCGAAATTGGGATATCTTCTCCCGTTTTTGGGTTCCTTCCCGGTCTTTGATTCTTGTCCCTCAGGTCAAAGTTGCCAAAGCCAGACAGCTTGACCTGCTCACCACTTTCAAGAGCTAGACGAATTTCTTCGAAAAACGTCTCAACCATCTCTTTCGCTACTCTCTTGTTGATACCTAGCGTTTCAAAAAGATGTTCTGCCATTTCAGCTTTGGTAAGTGCCATACTTTTAGTCCCTCAACGATGCGTTGAACTCGTCTTTCAGAGCAGAAACCACGACGTCTACCATCTCAGCGATTTCTTTTTCTTCCAGTGTACGAGCGTTGTCTTGTAATAAGAGTGCTATTGCAAGGCTCTTTTTGCCTTCCTCTACACCTTTACCTCGGTATACATCGAACAAGTTTATGCCAACCAACTGATTTTCGCCAACTTTTCTTATCAATTTTACAACATCATCTGCTGCAATAACGTCATCAACTACGATTGCGATATCACGACGGTTAGCTGGAAACTTAGATACAGTCTGGGCTAGCGGCAAATTAGCGTGCAATAACACGTCTAATTCTAGTTCGAAAATAATTGTCTTTCCGTTTAGGCCAAATGGCTTCTCTAGGCTTGGATGAACGGTGCCTATAATGCCAATTACGCGATCATCTCTTAAGATTTCAGCACATTGTCCCGGGTGAAGCGCTGGGTGGCTTGCCGCTCTAAAGCTAAATTCAGCTTCAGCAACCGTCAAACCGATGACCGCTTCTAAGTCACCTTTAAGGTCGAAGAAATCAACCGTTTTTGACTCCATTGACCAATGTTCATCGTTTTGGTTTCCGGCAATCACAGCTGCAAGCATAGGTTGCTGTGACACACCTGACTCAGCGGTTTCATTCGGAACAAAACGCAGACCAGTTTCAAACAGTCTTACACGGTTTTGTTGACGGCTTTGGTTGTAACCAACCGCAGTCAAAAGACCGGTGAACATAGACAGACGCATTGCTGACATTTCAACCGAAATTGGGTTCGGTAAAATCATCGCCTCTGCACCAGGGTGGAGCAACTCTTGCTGCTTAGGGTCGACGAAGCTGTATGTTACCGCTTCTTGAAAACCACGGGCAACCAACATGCTACGAACACGCTTAAGACTTATATCAGACTCTTTATGATCAGACATGCTTAATTGCGCAACAGGCGCAATATTTGGAATATTGTTGTAACCGTAAATACGGGCAACTTCTTCAATCAAGTCTTCTTCAATCGCCATATCGAAACGGTAAGTGGCTGTGATTACATTCCACTGCCCTTCACTCACTTCAACATTAAAGCCTAAGCGCTCTAGAATTTCTTTGACTTCAGCATCTTCAATATGATGACCTAAAGTCTTATCTAGTTTGCTTCGACGCAATACGATATGTGCAGGTTTTGGTAAGTTGTCTTCAGATTTAGCTTCAACGACTGGGCCTGCTTCGCCACCACAGATGTCTAGCACTAGACGGCTAGCACGGTCCATGACTTTTTGTTGCAGCTGTGGGTCAACACCACGCTCAAAACGGTGCGATGCATCAGTATGCAAACCAATCTTACGGGCTTTACCTAAAATAGCTAAAGGAGCAAAGAATGCGCATTCTAAAAGAATGTCGGTAGTTTCAGTGGTAACACCTGATTGCTCACCACCAAATACACCAGCAAGTGCTAATGGCTTAGCCTGGTCAGCAATAATCAACATACCTTCAGGAATAGTAATTTCATTGCCATCAAGTAGTGTCAGCTTCTCTTCGCCTTTAGGCTTACGAACTTGAATGCCGCCATCTAACTTAGCTAAGTCAAATGCGTGCATTGGCTGACCGAACTCAACTAATACATAGTTAGTGATATCAACGATCGGGTCGATAGAGCGAATACCACTACGACGCAGCTTTTCTTGCATCCATAGTGGCGTTTCAGCTTTAACGTTAACGTTTTTGATAACGCGGCCTAGGTAACGTCCACACTCTTGTGGCTCTTGTACGTCAATGCTCACTTCATCAGCGATAGTCGCAGCAACCGCTTCCCAAGTCGGCTCAGTTACTGATTGGCGGTTTAATACGCCAACTTCACGAGCAAGACCAGCCATACCAAGACAATCAGCGCGGTTAGCCGTTAAATCCACATCGATAACTGCGTCATCAAGATCTAAGTATTCACGTACGTCTTGGCCAATGGGTGCATCAAGTGGCAATTCAATAATGCCGTCGCTTTCAATATCAACGCCTAGCTCGCCAAACGAACACAACATACCAAATGACGGTTGACCGCGTAGCTTAGCTTTTTTAATTTTGAAATCGCCAGGTAGCACAGCACCAACCATAGCAACTGCAACTTTAAGCCCTAGACGGCAGTTTGATGCGCCACATACGATGTCGATTAGCTCTTCGCCACCCACATTGATTTTAGTTACACGTAGTTTGTCAGCATCTGGGTGCTGACCACACTCAACAACTTCACCGACGATAACACCGCTAAACTCAGCAGCTACAGGCTCAATACCGTCAACTTCAAGACCGGCCATAGTAATTTGGTGTGATAACTCTTCGCGATTGACACTCGGGTTAACCCACTCACGAAGCCAAGATTCACTAAATTTCATGCTATTACAGCTCCGTTTATTTAAATTGCTTCAGGAAACGTAGATCGTTTTCGAAGAATGAACGTAAATCGTTAACGCCATAGCGCAACATAGAAAGACGCTCAACGCCCATACCAAACGCAAAACCAGAATATCTCTCTGGATCGATGCCTACACTACGAAGCACATTTGGATGAACCATTCCGCAACCAAGTACTTCTAACCACTTACCATTTTTACCCATTACATCAACTTCTGCTGACGGTTCAGTAAATGGGAAGTAAGAAGGACGGAAACGCACTTCTAAATCTTCTTCAAAGAAATTGCGTAAGAAATCGTGCAAAATGCCTTTTAGTTCTGCAAAGTTAACGTTCTCAGCGACAAGTAAACCTTCTACCTGGTGGAACATTGGCGTATGCGTTTGGTCATAATCGTTACGATATACACGACCAGGAGAGATAATGCGTAAAGGTGGCTTTTCATGCTCCATGGTACGGATCTGTACACCAGATGTTTGCGTACGCAACATCACTTTCGGATTAAAGTAGAAAGTGTCGTGATCTGCACGTGCAGGATGATGCTCAGAGATGTTTAATGCATCGAAGTTATGAAAGTCATCTTCGATTTCTGGGCCGTCTTTAACCGTAAAGCCTAGCTCACCAAAGAAAGCTTCAATACGCTCAATCGTGCGAGTTACAGGGTGCAGTCCACCGTTCTCAATGCGACGACCCGGCAGGCTCACATCGATACTCTCAGCTTTTAATTGCGCTTCAAGTTCAGCGGCTTTAAGACCATCAATACGAATTGACAGTTGTTGTTGAACCGCTTGTTTTGCTTGATTCACGGCTTGACCAAAAGCGGGCTTCTCTTCCGGAGGAAGTTTCCCCATCATTTTCATCATGTCGGTGATTTTACCTTTCTTACCAAGGTAATCGACACGGAGGTCATCGAGAGCTTTTAAATCTGTAGCTCCTTCGATGGCGGCTAAAGCCTGTTCTACGATCTCTGTTAACTGTGACATCATCTCTTCCAGTGCAAGTAAGTGCTAGACCTACGACTTTTGGGCTAACGTATTTTCTTAGTGAAAATAGAAAAAGACTAAAATTTTACGTTAGACAGGATGATTTGACTAGGACTAATTCACCTTTTCCCCTGCTAACTGTCTATTTTGTTTAGTCCTTATACAAGGCTTTACTCAATGAGCATTAAATCCATCAATTGTTAATCTAACTGCCACTTAGTGAAGCGGTAAAAGTACAACCTAAATCACAACAACTACTGAAAACCTAATGATAGCCACACTATTTGACTGCCAAGCCGCTACAAATTAGAAACATTAATATTCAATCACTTAAAAACAATAGTGAACAACAAACAAGCAAATTACCGATAATGAGCAAAAAAAGAGTTAAGAAACGGCATAATCTTCCGATAAATAGTCAGGTATGCGATTTATAAATAAGAGAACATTATGAAAGAAGTTAAGTTCCGCTGGGTAGATAAGTACCTTATCCATATGACACTAAAAACCAAATTCGCTCTAATGGCGATAATTCCTATCATCACGCTAGTTGGTTTGGCTGTTTTGTTAAATAGCGAATACAAACAAAACCTACTTGATGCTCAGCTCTCTCAAACCCAAGTATTCAACCAGACACTCAATGAAGCACTCGATAGCGCTTATCAATATATTCCCGAAGCAAACAGAAGCGCATTCTTAAGCTCCATTGAAGGTGAGCTCACTGTCACCCACCAGCAGACGGGGTCCAGCCAATTAGTCTCGCTTGCAGAAAGCGGCGGCAACATCAAGATTAATGGCAATAGAATAGAAAGTGTCAGCCCGGTGAGCCCAAACGGTCTGATTACAACCCTGTATGGCGAACAAATCAACGACATCCATAACGAGTATGTCGCCTATATCGCCTTAGCGATATTAATCTCGATAATCTTAATCACCAGTTACTATATCTCTAGCTTCGTTGGTGGTGCACTGTTTACCAATGTGATGGCGCTTAAAAGAGCCGCTGATGGCGATTTAACGGGTCGACTCAACTTTTTTGAAGTTAAAGACGAATTTAGCATTCTTGCGATTAGCATAGATACGCTAGTTGAGCGTCAGCATAAGCTTGTAAGCGAGATGACCAACGCCAGTTCACAGATCCGTAATATTGTGCAAGCCTTTAGAAATACTGCTGAAGAGGGCCAATCGTTAGCCATGAATCAACGCCAGCACATTGATTCTTTAGCAACCGCGATGGAGCAGATGACCGCAGCCGTCATAGAAGTTTCACGTAATGCTGAGCTTTCATCAAGTGAAACCCAAGAAGCCAATGTGCAAGTTGATGCAGGTTCTCGTGATATAGCCATCACTGTTGACGCGATAGGCAGCTTATCAAATGAAATTGCAGATGCCTCTGATGCTGTTAATAACCTCAATGAAAACGCAGCTAAAATTGACGAGGTCGTCACCACCATTAATGCCATTTCCGAGCAAACTAATTTACTCGCATTGAACGCAGCCATTGAGGCTGCCCGAGCCGGAGAGCAAGGGCGTGGCTTTGCTGTCGTTGCCGATGAAGTCAGAACTCTGGCTGGTCGAACTCAGGCTGCAACGGTTGAAATTAAAACCATGATTGAAGCGCTTCAGTCAGGTGCCCGCGACTTAAAACAGGTAATGAGTCGTACCGTAGAGAAGGCTGAGGACGGCAAGAAGCACGTACTTGACACAGGCAAAGATCTACAAGGGATTGCTCATCACAGCGCTAAAGTTTATGAGATGAGCGTTTTAATTGCGACATCTGCTGAAGAGCAATCAGCGGTCGCTAATGAAATCGCAACCAATCTAATGGATATTCGCAATCAGTCTCATGATGTGGAGCAATCAGCCAATCAATCCGTTTCAGGCTGTGATGAACTGCATGCGACAGCCGAGCAATTAGATAAACTGCTCGTTGGTCTAAAAGTATAGCACCTGTATTAACGTTATAAAAAGCAGCCAATAGGCTGTTTTTTTTATTTTTTGCAATAAAATAAAAACATAGAACAACGAGTTTGTTTTACAATAAAACAACAAGGCTTATATAATACGTTCAATAGGACTTCCACGCTTCATTCCTTTTTCAGTACGGATACTAAATAAGGGGATACTCTTAACCTGAGCACATAACAAACATGGCCAAAACGAGTGCAAGCTCCATAAAACTGACCAATTGGCGTTCAAGCTTGCCAATGAAATTAATGTTGGTTCAACTCATTGTTGCAGCCGTGATTATTATCGCTAGCGTAGGGTTTCTAAAATCCATTGAAACTGCCCGTTTAATCGACAACCAACAATCACTGAGTATTAATCTGGGTAAAACTATTGCGGCTAAACTGCAGCAAAAAACCAACAGAATTGAAAACCTTGCCGTATCGATAGGAACACTTGGTGAATTGTATCAACAGCAACCTAATCAATTGGATCTGGCCATTCCCGCACTGCTCAATCAACCTGGACAACAAGAGGTAATATTAGGGGGCGGCATTTGGCCTGAACCATTCGCCTTTGACACAGATAAGCGAAAAAATAGTTATTTTTGGGCACGTAATTTGGCTGATGAACTGATTAAAGTAAATGACTATAACGCCGATGCCCCCCCTCACTATTACAACGAAAACTGGTATACTCCAGCTAAGTATTACCCGACAGATACGACTTATTGGTCAAAATCTTATATTGACCCTTTCACTGAAATCCCAATGATAACGGCCTCGGTACCTATGTGGTCAGAGCATAAGTTTATCGGCGTCTCCACTGTTGATGTCGCGTTATCGAGCATTGATAATTTTTTCACCACGGCAATATCCAGCCAAGGTGGTTATGTGTTTGCTCTTGATCAACAAAACCGCTTACTGTCTTATCCAGATATCGATATCGATGATAGAACTCCAATAAAGAATCCTGAACTATTTCAGCCTTTTGCAACATTTTCTAAAACCTACACCGAATTTGCCTCATTACAGAATATCATTGCAACAATTGATGCCGACTTCATTGAAACCGCCAGTGCAACAAAAGCTTACGAAGACAAATTACTTGAAAAAGATATCACGAATGTGCCGAGCCATGAGCGTGCTAAGCTGATCGCGCTAATCAATAAAAATGCAAATAACAAGCTCATGCAAGTTAAACTTGTCGCCAGCCTGCGCTTAGATAGTGATCCTAGGCTCAAAGAGCCGGTCATAGTGACCATCTTCCTTATGCCTGGTACGTATTGGAAAATAGTGCTCGTTACCCCTATATCAAGTATTGCCTACAATAACCAATCATTAGCAAGCTCTGTTGGTATTTATCTTGTTAGCATACAGATTATTGCCTTGATGCTACTTTTCATCATGCAAAATAAACTCTTTATCACTCCAATTAGCCGTATGGTTCGAGCGTTAAATGACAGCAATGCCGCTAAAATTGAGCTTGAAGCAAGTACACGTAGTGATGAAATAGGTATGCTAGCCAAAGCCTTTAGCTCGCGTACTCGGCAGTTAGAAATAGCGTTAGCCAGCTTAGATGCAACAAACCTCGCTCTAGAGCTTCAACTGGATGTACAGCAGCAAGCACAAACAGAACTTAAACAAAGTAAAGAGCAACTGAACTCTGTACTTAACTCCGCTCATAACTTAATTTTCATTATCAATATCAAAGGTGAATTTACTCTAGTCAATGATCAATTCTGCCGCACATTGTCACGTAAGCGTGAAGATATCATTGGGGTAAGAGACCGTCTTATCATGCCAAGAGAGATAGCGCAGATAAACCATGAGAACGATCTTAAGGTTATCGAGAGTAAACTTGAACTCAGTTATGAGCAAACGTTACCAAGGGAGGGAAAACAGCACACTTACCTTGTGACTAAGTTTCCAATTCTGGACGCACAGCAACAAGTGAGTTCGGTCGGAACCATCGCTTTCGATATCAGTGCAACTAAAGAGATTGAACTTAAGAAAAAAGCGCAGTTTGAAATACTGACAAGGGAAACAACCGATAATATCCGCTTTATTGAGCAGCTTGAGCTAACTAATAAGCGGCTACTCAGTGAAAGTGAACAAGTAAAACTTGAAACAAATCGTAGTGCTAGCTTTGAGAAGGTTAAAATTGAGAATCAAGCATTATACCCCTCTCTTGTTGCCGCAATCGTGAAACCCATCTTTAGAAAGCAAGATGATTTAGCTGCAAATGCCTACAAGTTAGCGAAAGGCGAATTGCCTATCGTAGACTTTAACTCAGAATTAGCAGAGCAAACCGTGCGCTTAAGGCACTTGGAGTACCTGTTTTCGGCCCAGGACTATGTCGCTAAGCCTATCGATTTAGTCCTACTGCTTGAGCACATCGTTGCCCTATTACAACCAAAACTCGCTTCCAACAATATTGAACTCACTGTAGATAGCGACAGTCGACTTATTGTTGATGGTGTTCATTGGCATTTTCTTCTGATTTTTTACCGCGCAATTAGCAATACCATTATCGATGCGTTTACCCAAAGAAAAGAAACGCAGCATATAAAGATAGAACTAAGCAAAAAGCAGCATCAAGTCCTAATGCGTATTTATGATAATGGTAAAGGTTTCGATGACACTAAATTAGCCGCTTTACAGCAAGTACTGAAGAATAACGAAGTCAAAGGCACGCTATCGGCACTATCAGTTTGGCTGAAAAGTGAGTTTAGAGGCCAACTAGACGTCACGCGTTTAGAGCAAGATCCGCACTACAAAACGTTATTAACCTATCAGTTAACGGTGGCGTCTTTAAGCTAAATCAAAAAAGCCGCACAAAAATGTGCGGCTCAGCTCTTTATATCAAAAAGTGTATTTTTAACGCGATACATCCACGATATAATGTCCTTGTAGCCAGTTACGACCGATTAAGAGCTTATAAGACATCTTACTTCTATCTCTTAAATTCACCTTCACTTTATACTCTTGACCCGGCTCGCCAATCTTGAGCTCAACCATATAACGGATCTCACTGCCTTGAGCATTTCGGATCAGCGAAGTTTCAACAATGCGAGACTTTACTAAATGAGACTCACCCTTTTCATTTTCAGTCATGAAGTGAATGACTTTGCCGACATTTTTTTCCATGTCAGGATCTTCATTATCAATTTTCATATCATAGGCATGCAGCGAATTCTCAACCGCGCCAGTGTCTATGCGTGTCTTAAACATTAATCCCGACTCAACAACACTAATCGCCGCCGTTGGGCCTATCAGCTTTTTCTCTGATACATCGACAACATAACGACCTTTAAGCCAGTTACGACCGATTAAGAGCTTATAGTCCATGTGACTACGATCCCTTAAATTCACCCTAACCTTACGCTCTTTGCCCTTATAGCCAACATCTAAATCGACCATATAACGAGTTTCTGTACCTTGAGAATTGCTCACCGTTGAGGTTTTTACGATTTTGGCTTTTAAACGCTGCTTCTCGCCAGCATTATTTTCAGTCGTAAAAGACACCATTTTGCCAATGTTATCTTTCATATTCTTAGCACTACCGCCCTCAACCTTTAAATCGTAGGCATGTAACGACGTGTTAACTGCCCCAGTATCGATACGGGCAACATATGAAAGGCCAGAAGCAACTGACATCTTTGCGGTTGAACCTATCACCGCTTTCTCGCTTGCTGTCGCCGACAATGATGACGTCAGGATCAATAAGCACAACCCTACGTTTTTAAGCATCGTGATTCCTTAATTCGTTAAAAAAACAACATAAATGATCTTGCGTTTATGATAGCAAGATTTAGAAGTGAATAAAGAGGTTGAGACTATCTATAGCAATTGTATGACATAGCTAAGCTGTATGAACGCTTACAACTGGGCGACTAAAAGGCCGCTATCAGTTGATAAAAAACTACCAGCATTTAATAAAAAACGTTAAATACAAACAAACTAAACAATGCGGTTGTACAGGTACAGTGGCAAAAATGCCATTTTTGATTTATATGTGTTCTTAATAGCTTAAAGTGTCGATAAAACTGCACCGCTAACCACACTAGAATAAAAGGCACAAATGGCAAAGAGATCACCAAAGGAAAAAATCCCCAACCAAGATCAAACGCATTCTCACTGAACAGTCTTAGAAAAAGCCAGAATATGAACAAACACGCATAAACAAACAAATACTGCCTATTCATAGACTTTTTAACTTTGGTCAGCATATCGCTCTCCTATACCATTGCAGCTACATTATGCCTTTAGGCAAAAGCCAACAAGCTGGAACAGCGAAAATACTGTAACTAAATATAATATTTTTGGCGTTAAGCCACTATCAAACTTGCTATTTCTTGATCAAATAAATTCTTAATAAGACATGAGAATTCAGTAATAAACACAGATTGCTCTGCAGTTGCTTTATGAGTAGAAACCCTCGCTAATATTTCTTCAAGATCATACACAATTGAGTCGACCTCACGGATCACTATGTTCCTTTGACTAAAGGTCAAAGAAGGATTTTGGCCACAAACCATAATAATTTGTGCAGCCAGTTGCTCTTCAAAAAGCTCCATTACCGTGTCTTCGGTAACACTTTGTTGCTGCGAGTTTTCAAAAATACCTAAATGTTCAGTCAGATACTGAACCAAGTGGATATAGCCGTCTTTATCGGTAACCATACTCAACCTAAAACACATCAAATGTGTTCATTGCTTATACGCTTCAATGACGAAAAGCGTTTAACAAGCCTATTATTAAATTATGTAAGAATATTATCTGAGTTTACCTAATTGAAAATCATCTGAATATAATTAATAAAGACTCGGCACACGTTTTTGAATACGTTAATGCTGTAACTCCTTTAGACAAGCCCTGAAAACCTAAAATCATGCAAATAAAAAGGCCTGCATGCAATAGTGTAGCATTGCATGCAGGCCTTACATTTTGCTTAATCGAATATAGCTTTAACATTAGGATAGGCTATATAGAACTCATTTATCACAGGATCATCAGGTGTCCAAGCAATCAATCAGGACGTTACAACTACTTGCTAAGACTAAGCATAAAGGAGACTGGAACAGCCTTACTTATCGCTGATAAACCTGCAATTTCTCGCAATTTATCAACCCCTGAAGATAAGCCAAAGCTCTCAGCATTGACTATAGTCGGCATCACGCTAGCCACGAGGATCTTAGAGTCTGATAACTTAGCGATACTCACTGTAAACGCCATAGTTTGCTTTTTACCGTGTAATGCAACTTCAGCATCTATGCTAGTAATTAATATTGAACCAACTGGAATGTCATTGACAAGTTTAGGCTCAATGTTTGCAGAGAGTGTTAACTTAGGATATTTATCCACTTCAAATAACAATGACTCCATACGCTCATCGCGGATCTCAACATTGGTCACGACACTCGCTAACGAAATCGATAAACTGAACTTTCCCTTATCATTGAGCGTACCGGCCATCGACTCGAAATAATGGATCTCGCCTATATCGCCTTTTTTAATCGATATAAAATTCACATTTGAAGCATCATTGTCAACATTCCATGTCGCTGCTGAAGCAATAAATGATAACGGCAATAATAGTAAACCAGTGATAATACTCTTCATATTCCTTCCCTCTCGTTAAGATGATTATTGGTATTTACATCCATATTAAGTTACAGCTAATTTAGCACGCTCAAGGTAAACAAAAAGTACTTTTTGCAACACTGGCTAATTTTCACTCTTTATATTAGGGCAAGTTCACCTATCTAGCGTAATTTCTTAACGACTAAAAACGAGTAACCAATGTAAAACGAGCTATGCTGCCCTGACTCCTGCCCCTACTCAGTATTAAGAACATCATCAACTAAGAGTACTTCTTGGCAAACGCATTGAAAGCCAAAGGATGTGCTATTCCAATCGATATAAGAGTGTTTTTGACGAACTAATTCAAGGCGAATAAATGAGGGATTGACGATGGCCTTGCGACGTCGTTTAATGCGGAAGTCGACAGCGAAAAATACAAAAGCCGCAGAGTATGCGGCTTTTATGTTTTTAATTATGGCGCTAAACGACTTCGTTCCCAGTCATTACCAACTTTAGTATAAATAAATCGGTCATGTAGCCGGTGCTCTCCGCCCTGCCAGAATTCAATACTTTTAGGGCGAACGAGATAGCCTCCCCAAAATTTAGGTAAAGGCACATCACCATTAGAGAACTTTGCTTTCATCTCGGCGAATTTAGTCTCTAGTGCTTTTCTCGCGCTAATCGGGCTAGATTGCTTTGAAACCCAAGCGGCTATCTGACTCTCTTTAGGACGGCTGATAAAGTATTTAAGCACCTCAGTGGTAGACAGAGGTTCTGCAACGCCAGTAATAGCAACTTGCTTATCTAAACTGTGCCACGGAAATAAGATACTAACTTGAGCATTATTGGCAATATGCTGCGCTTTACGGCTCTCTAAATTAGTGAAAAAAACAAATCCATCATCACCAAAACGCTTGAGTAATACGATTCGTTGAAAAGGCTGACCATGCTCATCCACAGTGGCAACAGACATAGCTGTAGGATCTTGAATTTGTGAATCTCGAACCACTTCAAGCCAGGCGTTAAACAGGTCCATAGGATCATTGGGTACATTTTCACTATGTAACTCGCCTAATGTGTATTCGCGTCTGATATCGCTAAGTTCTGACATTTATCAATCCTTTCATCGAACCTAAAAAAAGAAGCGCTCAATTTAGCGCTTCTTTAATGATAACAATCTTAAGCATTCTACGGGAGCCTTTTGATAAAGACTCTAGCGAAATGTGCTCACCTAGTAACAGGCGACTTAGATAAAATTACTTCACTTTACCGTTAGACTCAGCCCAAACATGCAGCATCTCTAAACCAAGAGTCGCACCCGCTAATGCGGTGATTTCAGCGCTATCGTAAGCAGGAGCCACTTCTACAACATCCATACCGACAATCTTCATGCCTTTTAGACCACGAATAATCTTCATCGCTTTGTCACTTGTCAGGCCTCCACATACCGGCGTACCAGTGCCTGGTGCAAAAGCAGGATCTAAACAGTCGATATCGAAAGTCACGTAAAGCGGCATATCACCAACACGCTCACGAATTTGCGCAACAATCTCATCTGCGCTCATTTCGTTGGCGGCGGCAGCATCGATCACCTTGAAAAGATGGTTTGCCGTATCGTACTCGGTACGAATACCCACTTGAATTGAGTTTTCAGCAGCAATTAGGCCTTCAATTGGAGCATGATAGAACATGGTACCGTGATCATACTTACTACCTTGACTATATGTGTCGGTATGCGCATCAAAATGCAATAGTGCCATCTTACCGTGCTTCTTATAGTGAGCACGTAGTAGAGGCAGAGTCACAAAGTGATCGCCACCAAAGCTAAGCATCGCCTTATCTGCCTCTAGGATCTTGGTCGCGAAATCTTCTACACGCTGGGTAAAGTCAGCTGAATCACCACAGTTATAAACTAAGTCACCGGCATCAACGATTTTCACGTGGTCACTTAATTTAAACTGATAAGGCCAACGGGTCTCTTCCCACGCCAAGTTCACTGAAGCGTTACGAATAGCGCCAGGGCCCATACGGCCGCCAGAGCGGCCAGTAGTCGCCATATCAAATGGTAAGCCTAGTACTACGACATCTGCGTCACCTTCAAGCGGTTTAAAGTCTAACGGCTGTCTTAAGTAACCAAATGCATTTGAGTAAAGCGAATAATCAGGCTTATCTGCAATAGTGGTCATACATACTCCATAAAGTGTCTAGAGTCACAATACTTCAGCTAATAGCGTCTCACAATCAGACTGAATATAGTGATAATAATTAAAGTCATTGAGTTGATTTAACTGTAGATCACAACTCGCTAGCCTTCGATGTGAAGGAAAGCCTAGGTTGTCTATCTGCATATTCATCCCAATGATGTCCCAACTGCTGGGGTTCAATATATTTAACATCTCAACAAAAATATTGAACGGATAGTGTAAAAAATTCAAGTTAGTTTCAATACTCACGTAAGAGCTTCGCTCCTGAGGCGTGATATGTATGGTCAGAAACTTGTCTTCAAACAGTCCATTGATTGAATAGCCACACGGTTGAAACAAGTGATCGTCAAACTCAAAATGAGGTAACAAACGTTCAAGATCCAATAAGGTGCGGATCTCTGTCGCCGACTGCCTTTCCCCACGTAGATACTGAGCCACTGCCCCCTTGATGTGATACATCAACAAGCACGAACTCGCATCACTTTTTTGCGCGTTCTCGCTGCAATACAGGTAGTGGTGATGGTTATCTAAATGTCCAACTCGATAAGCTGTGCCTGCCATTTTTGCGTTAAGCTGTTCAACGTCGTCTTCAAAGCGCGTCGCTTGTAAGTGGGATAAAAACTCACTTTTACGTTGGTAGCTTAATCCGGATATGTGCTCGGTCCCAACCCTATCAATAACACACATCACGGCATCGATAAGGCGTGTATTACCACAGGTGATTAGCAGCAATTTTTGCTCCCAAACAAATAAGCTCGACTCACTTAATACATAAGCATCGCAGTGCGAATTTGAAAGGCTCGACAGGATCTCGGCATCTGCAAAACTTAATACTTGCTGCCAAAATGAATGAGGTAAAAAGCGTAGTGACACAGAACTACTCTTGACTTGTAGCTCTATTTTCTTTTCTGAACCTTCAAAAAACATCCTATCGGGGCTCCTAACCATATCGATTTTTTAACGCTGAACACACCTTACATCTACGTCATGAACGTACTTATAAAGGCTAGCAGCCGCCTTGCATGCTGACGTAAAAACAAAACCAGCTTCAAGCGAACTTAAAGCTGGTTATAGCAAACAAGCTATTTATACCATTGTGGCATAGCTTACGCGCAGCTCATCTCTGGGTTAAGAGAAATCTTCTAGGTAAGTGTAACCTTTAAGACCTAACTGCAGCTCTTCAAGAATATTGGCGCGTTCATCTTCAGCAATATGCTTGTTCACTAACTCTTCATAGGTTCTCATAAATGAAACCGCATCCAAGTTCACATACCTCAGTACGTCAGCAACCGTATCACCAGCTAATACCGACTCAACGTTAGTGCGGGCATCTTCGTCCAAACGAACAACCGCCGAGTTTGTATCACCAAATAGGTTATGCATATCACCTAAAATCTCTTGATATGCGCCTACCAAGAAGAAGCCGATTAAATATGGGCTCTCTTGTGTCCATGCAGGCACGGGTAGCGTGGTTTCAATACCTTGACCGTCTACGTACTGATCTACGGTCCCGTCAGAGTCACAAGTAATATCTAGCATAACAGCGCGACTTTCTGGCTTTTTATCTAAACCAGACAGAGGCATCACAGGAAATACCTGATCGATACCCCATGCATCAGGAAGCGACTGGAACAAAGAGAAGTTTACAAAGAACTTGTCAGCTAACTTTTCGTTTAACTCATCTATAATCGGTCTATGGAAACGATACTTAGCGCTCATGCTGCCCTGAAGTTCGTAACAAACACGTAAATTAACCTGCTCAGCCCATGCTCGCTCGGCTAATCCCAACTGACCAACAGCAAACAGAGAGTGAACTTCGGTCAGATCGCTTTGGCAATCATGGAAAATTTCAATCAAAGCACGCTGGTCTGCTTTACCACTGACTTCAACCCACGACTGCCACATGTTGTGCAATAACTGAGGTGCATCTTCCGCTGGCGGTTGAATATCTTCAGGCTTATATGCTTCAGTACCGATCACATCAGTTAGCAATACCGCATGGTGTGCAGTTAAGTAACGACCAGACTCAGAGATAATTCTCGGCATTGGCTGTTCGTACTCTTTACACATATCGGTCAACACACTAACGATATTGTTAGCGTACTCGGTTAAGCCGTAGTTCATTGAATGACTACTTTGGCTTCGAGTACCATCATAATCAACAGCAAGACCGCCACCGACGTCGAAACACTTAACGCTAGCGCCAAGCTTCATCAACTCGCAGTAGAAACGACCCGCTTCACTTACGCCTTGTCTAATATCACGGATATTGGCAATTTGAGAACCTAGGTGGAAGTGCAGTAACTCTAATGACTCAAGCATATTTTCATGCTTAAGCGAATTGATCACTTGCAATACCTGTGCAGCACTTAGGCCAAACTTAGACTTCTCACCGCCACTGGCCTGCCACTTGCCCTTGCCTTGGAATGCAAGACGTACACGTAAGCCTAAGCGAGGTCTTACACCTAACTCTTTCGCTTGCTCAAGTACGACTTTAAGCTCTGACATCTTCTCAAGGACAATGTACACCTTGTGGCCAAGCTTCTCGCCAATTAGCGCAAGTCGAATGTACTCTTTATCTTTGTAGCCGTTACAGATAATAACAGAGCTTGCCTTTTGTGCCATTGCCAAAACAGCCATTAGCTCTGGCTTACTGCCCGCCTCTAGGCCAAGCTGCGGCACTTCTTTTGCCACTTGGCTAGCCAGGATCTCTTCCACAACAGTTTGCTGTTGGTTTACTTTGATCGGATAAACAAGCAAGTAATCATTTTCATATTGATACTTTTGAATAGCCTGATTAAATGCCTGACACAGACTATTAACTCTATGATGTAAAATTTGTGGGAAACGCACCAAAACAGGTAAAGCCACGCCCGACTTAACCATATCTTTTGCCATTTCATTTAAACCAATCTTACAGTCTGGACGACTTGGATCCGGTGAAACGGTCACCTCGCCCTCATCGCTAATGCCGTATAATCCTTGGCTCCAGTGATTTACGTTGTAACTTGCGCGTGCATCATCAATAGACCAATTGCTCATATTTGTCCTAACCTGTGTATTTAACTCAATTAAGTTGACTGAATACTAAGGTTGCAATCAACTTGCGAATATTTTAATCAGTAAAATTCTGATCGACCTATAAAGTATAAACTGTTTAAGTAAACTCTCTACGACCACACAACGCGTAGCTGCAAGAGCATTAACTTACTTAACAACAAGCCATCTCTCAAAAGTAGAGATCACTTCAAATTCTTATGAAGTAATAAATGTATGCCTTTAAAACTAGCATGTAAAACTTAATCCATAAAAATCTATTTGTTACTTCAAGTATCGCCTAACCATTGCAAGGCACTTTTTTAATGAGAATACGAACGAAGCGCTTTTCCCACTGATTTTTGCGGCGCAATTAAACCTTGAGACTCATGATAATGCAAGACTCATAAGCGCATTTAGTGGTAATTAATCCCCAAATTATCATTAGCTTATAATAGGGTGATAACATTACGTAGCATTTCCTCCCTAATTCGTGATAAATGCCCTTTTGTCATTACAGTGAAATACGAGCTATTGAGCATTAGTTTCAACGGGCTAAAGCATATTGAAACAATTTCCACTATAATCGCAGCTGAAATTAATCGTTACTGTTTTTAAAGTAGAGAACATCATGATCCAGATAGGTAAAACCTGTAAGCTCGAAGTCGTCAAACAAGTTGATTTTGGTGTCTATTTAGACGCGAAAGAGATGGGCCAGGTACTGCTTCCTCGTAAGGCTGTGCCGAAGGATTGCCGAGTCGGAGATATGGTTAATGTATTTCTCTATCTAGACTCAGAAGACATGATCATTGCGACCACGAGCCGCCCATACGCTCAAGTGGGTCAATTTGCTTATTTGGAAGCAAAAGAAAACGGCCCATACGGTACGTTTTTGGATTGGGGCTTAGAAAAAGACTTATTATTACCTTTTGGTGAGCAACATCGAGAGATTGAAGTTGGAAAGTCGTACCTCGTTTATATCTATACTAGCCATGTTGATGACCGAATTGTTGCGTCTGCAAAAGTAGATAAATTTCTTGACCTCACTCAGCCAACATTCCGCGAAGATGAAGAAGTTAACCTTATTATTGGTGGCAGCACCGATCTTGGCTACAAAGCGATTATCAATAACACCCATTGGGGCGTACTGTATAAGAACGAGGTTTATACTCGCTTAAGCTTTGGCCAAAAGCTTAAAGGCTTCATTAAGCGCATGAGAAGCGACGGTAAAATCGACCTGATTTTACAAAAAGGAGCAAAAGAAGAGCTAGATAAGCATTCAGTGACTATCATGATCAAGCTCAAGCAAGCTGGCGGCTTCTTACCACTTAATGATAAGACCGACGCAGAAGTTATTTACTCTCAGCTATCGATGAGTAAAAAAGCCTTTAAAAAGAGTATCGGTGGCCTATATAAAAACAAACAGATCACTATTTCTCCAGATGGCATCCGTCTAGAAGAATAAATTAAATCGCTATATTGCTTATAAACAAAGCAATTGCGTAGTTAACTCGATTAAAGCTTCTTTGCATTAAAGCATGGCTCTGTTATAACAAAGTCATGCTTTTTTATTAAGAGGTGAATATGGAGCTGACTCCACACGAAGCGCGCATTATTGGTGTATTACTCGAAAAAGAGATCACCACGCCAGAACAATACCCACTTTCTCTCAACAGTTTAACCTCTGGCTGTAATCAAAAAACCAGCCGTGATCCGGTTCTGGATCTCAGTGAATCAGAAGTACAAAATACCTTAGATAATCTCACCAAAAAAAGGCTGATCTCAGAACAATCAGGTTTTGGCAGTCGAGTGGTAAAATACAAGCATCGTTTTTGTAATACTGAGTTTAGCGATCTACAACTTAAATCTTCTGAATTAGCAGTTATCTGCCTTCTATTACTCAGAGGGCCACAAACACCAGGCGAACTAAGAACCCGAAGTAATCGATTACACGAATTTCATGATGTCAGCGAAGTTGAAGCGACGCTAAATGAACTCCAAAGGCGAGAGTCCCCTCTTGTGATGTTATTAGCTAAAGAGCCTGGTAAGCGTGAAGCTCGCTACCGCCAACTGTTTACTGAGGCCAATGACAGTGAATTACACTCTCAACCATCTCAAAATGCAGATCATGCAATCATTCAACAAAATAGTGGGCTTGAAACGAGAGTTAACATACTTGAACAAGAAGTCATTGAGTTAAAAGCACAGCTCAAGCAACTGCTGGATAAATGATAAAGCTTAACTATCTATCATGTTAATTTACCAGGTTAAGGTTAACCCATTTAATCAATAGGTGTTAACCTGACCCTTTCTACCGCTCTTCACATTAAGGGATTAGTTTGCAAAACGCCCCCCAAAAAAATAGTATGCTTCGAAATACGCTTTTACTTGCACAATTCGAAGTCAAAAAGATGCTATTCAATCCTAGAGGATTAATCGCTCTTGTCGCATTCGCCCTCGTTTGGCTACTTATCTTGCTCTACCCCATTAGTGGCGCATCAAGCTTTTTGATCAATCCAGATTTTAGAGGATTAATAGAAGGCATTTTTGGCCAACAAGCAGTCAGTGAACTCTTTAAATGGCCTGTTGCCGAAATGGCCGTCTACTGGATTGCTGCGCTTTATATCTTCCCTCTTTTCAGTATTTTTGTATCCGCGGATCAGTTTGCAACAGATAAATCCCGAGGAACCTTTCGATTTTTAACCCTTAGGGTGGGTCGAGACAGCCTATTCTTTGGCCGCTTTCTCGGTCATATGGCACTGCAAAGCTTGCTGCTAGCCTTAACCGTTATCGCGACGATCTTATTCGCAATTAGCAGAGATCCGAGTTTACTCATACCGGCGCTATTTTCAGGACTCATCGTTACCCTTAATTTGATTATAGTGTTGCTGCCCTACACCGCATTAATGGCAATTCTGTCTCTTTATGCGAGCTCTGCCCGCCAAGCAACGATCTATGCCATCTTAGTCTGGGCAGCTATGTCTATTAGCATCGCGATTATCAACAACTACTTACCTATTATTAGTGAATTAAAGTGGCTTCTTCCTGGCTCGCAGATTTCGTTAATGATAAATACCCAAGGGCTTAGCAGCTTTATGTATGCTCCAGTGCCGTTAATCCAAGCCGTTGTGCTGTTATTTTTAGGCAAAATGTATATCAATAGGAGCGCACTATGAGTTTAATTAACTGCAAAGGTCTATCTAAGTCCTACGGCAATAAACAAGCGCTAAAGCAAGTTGATATTACACTCGATGCAGGCAGGCCTATAGCACTGGTTGGCCCTAATGGTGCAGGTAAAACCACGCTATTTAGTCTGTTGTGCGGCTATATCACACCAACATCTGGAGAAGTAACATTATTAGGCCACAAGCCTGGTAGTCCTGAGCTACTTGGACGTATTGCCTCACTACCACAAGATGCTGCGCTTGATCCAAATCTTGATGTGATCAGTCAGCTAACGTTGTTTGCTACCTTGCAAGGTTATGCTAAAAAACAGGCAAAAGCAGAAGCTCTACGAGTATTGTCTTTAGTTGATCTAGCCGATAGTGCCCAGCAAAAACCCAAGTCATTAAGCCATGGCATGTCAAAGCGTGTGTCTATTGCACAAGCGCTGATAGGCTCACCAGAGCTGGTTTTACTAGACGAACCTACGGCGGGTTTAGATCCTGCAAATGCGAAGAAAATCCGTGAGCTAGTTAAATTTCTCTCAGATAGAATGACTTTTGTCATTAGTTCACACAATTTGGATGAGCTTGAAAAACTATGCGATCAAGTACTTTATCTTGAGCAAGGCCAACTCAGCCAATCAGTGTCTATGAATGAGTCTCAGCATGAAGATTATTTAACACTAACGATGCAGCAATGTGAGGCAAGCTCCCTTATAGAAGCGGTATTGGGATTGGCGGATATCAGCTCCATAGAGGAGCGTCAGTCTAACCAGTTTCTCATCAAACATAATAGCGAAGAAGCCTATGCAATTGAGATGGCGTTGTTAACCCTATTTAAACAGCATAACTGGCAATATAAAGCGTTGTTGAAAGGTCGAACGTTAGAAGAGAAGCTATTCTCCTAGTGGACACAATCACTCGCCTTATTATTAAACGGTGCCATTAGGCGCCGTTTTTTATAAGCACTTTTCACTATCCGTATGTTTCGAGTGAGATTATCGCCAGTTTTTTATAACGACTTTATTTACAGCAAACATCTGATGTCTAGAAGCTTAAAAGCTTTACCAGCATTCAAGGCCATAGGTAAACGTCAAGGTATGCGTATTATTTCGCGAGAATGATTGATTTGTTTGATTGCTGATTGCTGATTGCTGATTGCTGATTGCTGATTGCTGATTGCTGATTGCTGATTAGGATAAATGCATAATGTCAAAGCTAAGCAAGTTTAGATAGAAACGGGAAGCACAGAGCTGGATACTAACGAACAGGCGAATAGCTTGCTACTAACAAGAAGTTAACTACGAGAGGCTTATATCACGCTTATATTTAGTATTTTATTTTCAAAAGTCGTGAACGAAAAAAGAGCCGTGGTAAACCACGGCTCTTCAAAATTCTGTGTGATTAGCTAGTGCTAATCAAGCTGGTAACTTAAACTACAGTTACGTTCTCAGCTTGTGGGCCTTTTTGACCTTGAGTAACAGTAAACTGAACTTTTTGACCTTCGTCAAGAGTTTTGAAACCGTCAGAGTTGATAGCGCGGAAGTGTACGAATACGTCTGGACCAGACTCTTGCTCGATAAATCCGAAACCTTTATCAGAGTTGAACCACTTAACAACGCCAGTAACTTGAGACATAATATTGAATCCTGTAAATATAAATTAAAGCCTTAACGGCAGTAGAGCTGGAAAATGCCGGTTTACTTAATGTTAACAGGACGAACATGTCGTATTGAACACATAAAAATAAGCCTAACCTTCAAGCTGCAACCACTATAAACCATTCTCATCATATGTCAACACTCATTCGCATCGTTATTTAAGGTGTTTTTACTTATATTTCTATAGCTTGCTAAATGTATCAAAAAATCACATCCAACAAATTAGAATCCCACCCCCAATAACCGTTTAAAAAACAAACAACAAGCTACACCCTTTGATTTACAAGGCTCTAAAGACTTCAACTTTAAAGTCTAGCTCACAACTTAAGCCTGATTTAGCTAACGCTAATTTTTGCTCTTCTGTTAACTTCCAGTTATAAGGTGTCATTTTTAAAAAGTGACCAATATCGGCAGCATCCTCGAGCGTTAGTACTTGCTCTATTCTCTCTTGATGGATTAACTCGAAGCCTTCTATCTGAGAAGATTCCTCGGTGTGCTCTTTCGGATTATCGTATATAAGCTCTTTAAGTGCGAAATGGTGTCTAGGCCCAGCACAAACAGTAATTAAGATACCTCCAGATTTAATCACTCGTTTAAGCTCTACATCCAATGATGGAGCGTAAATACGTAGCATAAAGTCAAAGCTATCATCAGGAAATGGCATATCAAATGCACTTGCCACACTAAATGAAATATTGGGGTAACGCTTAGCGGCATACTTAAGCGCTGATTTACTGATATCGACACCATAAAGGCTGAAATCACTCGGCAAGCTTTCTACCAAACGATTGGAGTAGTAGCCTTCGCCGCAACCTATATCTAAACCGAAACGTGCATCTTCTAAGTATTCATTAGCGAGCAGGTTCACTTTATCGCTCAGAACTTGATAATACCCCTTGTTCAGAAATTCACGTCTGGCAAACATCATCTCTTTATTGTCACCAGGGTCATTGGACTTTTTCTTTTGCACTGGTAGCAGATTTACATAACCTTCTTTGGCGCAGTCAAACCTATGGTTTGCGGCGCAATACCAAGTTTTATCATCTTTAGATAAAGCCTGTTCACATAACGGGCAGCGGTAAATCATTTATCAATCTCCAAAAAAGGGGGGCCTCAATGCTGAGGCCAGCGAAATCTATAAGGTTTTGTCTGAACAAGTTGTTAATAAAGATGCAAGATAAAGCGTCATCACTAAGTAGAGCCCAATTCAATGGCTAATGGCCAAAACAGGTTAGTATAAAGTACCGAAGATCACCCGGCGTCAAGAAGCAGTCTCTATCTAGCCCCCCTAAAGCACGCACAAAATGAGTGTTAAGCAGAGCGACTTGGCATGGCCCCGATTGTAGTTGCCCACTATCAGCCCACGAATGAGAGCCAAAGCATGTCCTTAGTATCTCAGGAATGCATCGAAGCAATCCGACGTGTTCAAGTAAACCGATCGAAAATGAGTAGTTTGTACTAATACTCACATTAGGATCCACATTAAAACTTTCATTAGGGCTCAATGGGTATGACAGAGTCAAAAGAGCTTTAAACTTGCCCCCCCTAAAAACGGAGCGCTATTCTACTGCGCTTATCTTTTTCGATCCAGTCAGCAAATAGGCTTAAACTCAAGCTAATAAGGTACATTAGACTCCGCAAACGAAGACATTTAAAGTGTGGCAGTGCTATGATAACCACAATTATTGTTTGTGATAGCCACTAAATTTATGTCTGCAAATAACCAACCTACCCTCTTCTGGCACGATTACGAGACTTTTGGTGCTAACCCAGCGAAAGACCGGCCTTCTCAGTTTGCTGGCGTGCGCACAGATATGGATCTTAATATTATCGGTGAGCCTGAAACCTTTTATTGTAAGGTCGCTAACGATTATCTACCGTCACCAGAAGCAATACTCATCACGGGTATTACTCCTCAGCTAGCAAACCTTAAAGGTATGCCTGAAGCTGAGTTTATGGACAAAATTAACGGCTTATTTAGTCAGCCTAAGACCTGTGTTGTGGGTTATAACTCATTACGGTTTGATGATGAAGTATCGCGCTACGGTTTTTATCGTAATTTTATCGACCCTTATGCTCGCGAGTGGCAAAACGGCAATAGTCGTTGGGATATTATCGATCTTGTTCGTGCCTGCTACGCTTTTAGACCTGAAGGCATAAATTGGCCGGAAAAAGAAGATGGCTCACCAAGTTTTAAACTTGAGCAGCTTACCGTCGCCAATGGTTTAAGCCATGAAAAAGCCCATGATGCGATGTCAGATGTTTATGCGACTATCGATATGGCTAAATTGATTAAATCTGTGCAACCTAAGCTATTTGACTATTACTTTAGCCTGAGACAAAAACAAGCAGTATCAAAGTTAATTGACGTGCTTGAAATGAAGCCACTTGTGCATGTTAGTTCTAAAATCAGTGCACTGAATGGTTGTACCACCATCATTGCACCTGTGGCCTATCACTCTACTAATAAAAATGCGGTAATTTGCGTTAATTTGGCGATGGATATCTCGCCGTTACTTGAATTAAGCGTCGATGAAATTCGTGAGCGCATGTATACCCGTCGCATTGACTTAGCACCCGATGAGTTACCGATTGGGTTAAAGCAAATCCATATCAACAAGAGTCCCTTTATTGCTGCTGCCAATACGTTAACTGACGAGAATGCTGCCAGACTCGATTTTGATAAAGCATTTGCTCGTCAGCAATACAAAAAATTGAAGCTACACCCTGAGCTGAGAGAAAAGCTGGTTGCAGTATTTGATGTTGAGCACGAAGACAGAGCCGTAGACACCGACCAAGCTTTATATAGCGGTGGTTTTTTCAGCTCTGCTGACAAAGCCAAGATTGAAATCATCCGCAACACACAAGCAAGCAACCTTGCGGCGATAGAGCTTGATTTTGACGACGAACGCCTAGGCGAAATGTTGTTTAGATACCGAGCACGTAACTACCCTGAAACCTTAAGTGACTCAGAGCAGTACCGCTGGCGCGAATTCTGCCAAACTAGACTCAATGATCCTGATTACATCATTCGTCTAGAAAACTTACTCGAAGAAACCGAGCAAGATGAATCCAAACAAAAATTATTAGCAGCTTTGTGTCATTATCTTAGAAGCTTATAAATTTTATAGCCAATAAATGCGACCTTCATCTCATTCTGTATGTAACAAGCTTACTAGAATGATATTTCATTAGCGTTAACAAAAAGGAAATAGCGTATGCAAGACCGCTTCTTAAAAAGCATAGCTAAGTTACCTGAGTCATTAGCAACGGCAATTGTGCCGTTACTCGATAAAGATTTTGCTGGCCATATCGATGCACAGCAACTAAGCGAGCTCCAAGCTAAAAGCAACATGGAGCTTAACGAATTACTATTAGCGTTGCTGCCTATTGCTGCGGCTTTAGCTAGACCACCGATTAGTGAGTTTTACGTTGGTGCTATCGCCAAAGGCAAAAGCGGCGATATCTATATGGGCGCGAATATTGAGCTCCCCAGTGAAGCGCTTTTTCACTCTGTTCATGCCGAACAAAGCGCGATTAGTCATGCTTGGTTAAGCGGTGAGACCATTATTGAAGACATCATAGTCAACGCATCACCTTGTGGACATTGTCGTCAATTTATCAATGAGTTGGTTGAAGGTAGCAAGGTAAAGATCCATCTACCCGCTCAGAAAGTTGAGCCGTTAACGCACTACTTACCTTATGCGTTCGGGCCAAGTGACTTAAACGTTACCGAGCCCTTGCTAACTAAGCAGCAGCATACCCTGACGTTAGATTCTACTGATCCTATGATTATTGAAGGTCTCGATCATGCTAGCCTAAGTTATGCGCCGTACACCCAAAATTATGCCGCGGTGGTATTAGAAACTAAAGATGGTGCGACCTATTGTGGCCGTTATGCTGAGAACGCTGCATTTAATCCGTCAATGCAGCCAATGCAGATGGCCTTGTCGACTATGGCACGTCATAACCGCGATTTCAGCGAGATCAATCGCGCCGTATTGATTGAGTCTTCTAAAGGTACAATTTCATTGGTAGGTGCAGCAATGGACGCCCTACATAATGTTGCCGCTGTTGAACTTGAACATATCGTTGTAGAACCAGAGTAACTTCATTAGCCTCTGCGACTAAAAAGGACCATTCTCATGGTCCTTTTTTATGGGTAACTTTTAATTGCTATTTGCTACGTTAAAGCCATTAGCTGCGGTTCTTCTCTAGCTTGGCCATTAAGCTCGATGTATCCCAACGCTTGCCACCGATCCCCTGAACTTCAGAATAAAACTGATCAACTAAAGCGGTGAGTGGCAGATGAGAGCCATTTCGGCGCGCCTCTTCTAGCGCTATGCCTAAGTCTTTTCGCATCCAATCCACTGCAAAGCCGAAATCATAATCCCCCTTCCACATAGTCTGGTAGCGGTTTTCCATCTGCCAAGACTGCGCCGCCCCATGGCTTATCACCTCGACCACTTTCTCGCCATCCAGGCCTGCGCTACGGGCAAAATGTAATCCTTCAGCAAGGCCTTGCACAACACCGGCAATACAGATCTGATTGACCATTTTAGTTAATTGACCCGCTCCCACGTCTCCAAGCAGCTCAGCACAACGAGCGTAGGCGTCAATAACAGGCTTAGCAGTATCAAATGTGACTTGTTCGCCTCCTGCCATTACAGTCAACACACCATTCTCAGCCCCCGCTTGTCCACCTGACACTGGAGCATCCATAAAACCAATATTGTGTGCTTTGGCTGCGGCAGCAATTTCACGTGCGACATCGGCTGAAGCTGTAGTGTGATCCACCAAGATACTGCCAGCGCTCATCCCGGCTAATGCCCCGTTGTCACCTAAGGTGACTTGGCGTAGGTCATCATCATTACCCACACAAACAAAAACAATCTCCTGTCCTTGTGCTGAAGCTCTTGGGGTAGTTTGATACTCACCAGCAAACTCTTTTACCCATGCCTGTGCTTTAGACTCGGTACGGTTATAAACTGTAACTTGGTGACCGTGTTTTGCTAAGTGACCCGCCATGGGGTAACCCATAACACCTAAACCAATGAATCCGACTTTCGCCATTTTACGTCCTATTGTAGAGGGAGGTTTGTAATATTTTTACCCATTCTAATAGCTAATAATAAAATAAAACAGCGTTAAACAGACAATAAAAAAGCCAGCCCTTAGGCTAGCTTTAGTCAACTAATTAAGCAGATAGTGCGTGGCTCACTGCAGTGAAGGTTGCAGATCCACATGCGCTTGCATTTCAGCTCCAATCTTCTTACGCATATCCATGAGTCGAATGGCTGATTCTCGAAGCTCAATATCAGCAGCGAGTACTGGCTGCCAATCAGGGACTGCGGTTGGTTGTCCGTCATCATCAACGGCAACCATAACTAACACACAATGGGTTGTTAAGTGGCGCTCGGGAAACTTAGGATCGCCAGCTTTAACATCAACCCCTAAGTGCATGGAGGTTCTGCCAGTGTAAATCACCTTCGCGGTTACTTCGACGATATTACCCACGTGAATCGGTTTAACAAATCGAATACCACCTGCATAAGCCGTAATGCAGTATTTACCACTCCAGCCTGCCGCACAAGCATAGCCAGCAAGGTCAATCCACTTCATTACCGCGCCGCCGTGAACTTTACCGCCAAAGTTAACATCTGCTGGCTCCGCCAGGAACCTTAATGTTAACTGTCTTTCTAAACCCGCCATATAGGACCTCAATACATTTACTGACTATTGAGTATCTTACGCCAAATTCAGCCTAGCAGCACTGTTTACCCAAACTGACCGACGAAAAAGCAACCCGCTAACACTGTAGGTAAAGCCAAGCGATAAACCCATAACTGTGTTTTCTCACTAAAATACTTACCACCATTGGACAGGGTATAAATACCAATACCAGCTAAAAATAGCCCCATCACTTCAATGCCTGCAAGTACACTGTTTGCGTTACTTACATCAATAGCCGTTACCAGCAAGGCAAACCACACCACGGTGAAAGCCGCAACCGCTAGGTTAAATGTCTTTACACCTAACTGCAATTTAGGGAAGCGGGCTACTGATTCACCACGAATAAGCTCATTAATATTGGCGGTAATAATGCCTAGCAGTGGCATGATAGGAATAACTATTGGATTAAGCACTTTCGTGTCCCTTAGATAAATTATGCAAGGCTCATAGTCTGAGCAGTTATTTGCAGTATCTTCCTAATGGTACTCAAATTCTAGCGTCTTCCCTGCACATTAACCAAGGTTAATCTGGCCAACATGATGGTTTAATATTTACCTTTAATAATGTGAAACAACGCAAATTTTTGAACCCCTAAAGCTAAAATGAAAGAAAAAATAAGAGTATTTTGGCTGTTAATACCAATCAGTATAAAGATTTGGTCGCTCAGCGAGAGTTTAGCGGCACTGAGACAAGGTCATTAAATGCTCCTCGGTAACTGCTCCTGCGTTACTCTACCTCCTATATCCATATAGCCGTGCATTAATGACATTCACCACATCTGACCTCCAGGGATGGAGGAGATGTCTTATGTATGTCGGGAACATACAAGACCATGTGGTTTGCAACGAGTGAAGCGCATAGTCATTCTACGTTTAAGCTCCCTCTTGTTCCATAAGAGTCACAGTATCAGAGCCGCTAAAACTCGCCATTCTGGAGCGTTTTGGCTACCTACTTCTGCCTTGAACAACGTCATAAGGGAGCAACCATTCTTTCAGTTATTCGCCTTGAATTAGTTTGCCAAAAAACGTTCTGAGTAGATCAACTTCTTATACAGATTGGTATAACTCTGCATTAATTATTAAATCATTACCGGATCCCATTAATAACTCCACATATAAAAAAAGCGCCATAAGGCGCTTTTTTTATATTAAATCAGCCGACTATACTTTTTTGAAAAGTAATGAGCCGTTTGTGCCACCAAAACCAAATGAGTTACATAGTCCATATTCAAACTTATAATCTCTCGCGGTATGAGCAACGAAATCTAAATCACAACCTTCATCAGGGTTATCAAGGTTGAGTGTTGGAGGAACAACCTGATCTTTCAACGCCAATATGGTGATAATGGCTTCAACAGAACCCGCAGCGCCAAGCAGATGGCCAGTCATGGATTTGGTCGAGCTCACCAACAGATCATAAGCGTGAGCACCAAATACCGACTTAACCGCTGCGGCTTCTGCTTTATCGCCAGCAGGTGTTGAGGTGCCGTGTGCGTTAATGTAACCAATCGACTCATTTGCAATTTTGGCATCGTTAATTGCATTAACCATTGCCGCAGCTGCGCCTGCACCATCACTTGGTGGCGATGTCATATGGAAAGCATCGCCACTCATACCAAAACCTACAAGTTCGGCATAAATCGTTGCTCCACGGGCTTTAGCGTGCTCGTACTCTTCAACAACCATGACTCCAGCACCATCACCAATAACAAAACCATCGCGGTCTTTATCCCAAGGGCGGCTTGCCGCTTCAGGATTGTCATTTCGTGTTGAAAGCGCCTTTGCAGAGCCAAAACCTGCTACCGCTAATGGGCAAGTTACGTCTTCAGCGCCGCCAGCAACCATTACATCAGCATCGCCATAAGCAATAGTACGCGCAGCAAAACCGATGTTGTGCACACCTGTAGTACAAGCCGTAGTCACAGCAAAGTTCGGGCCCGTCATGCCGTATTTAATCGAAAGATGGCCAGCAATCATGTTGATGATCGTGCTTGGAACGAAGAAAGGTGAAACTTTTCGTGGGCCGCCCTTTAGCAGCGCTGCATGGTTTTGCTCAATAAGCGGCATGCCGCCCATACCCGCACCAATAGCCGTACCGACTCGTGATGGATCAAGTTTATCCATCTCAAGACCTGAGTCTTCGACAGCTTGAATGCCTGCAGCCATACCATACTGAATAAACAAGTCCATCTTACGCGCGTCTTTACGAGACATGTACTGTTCGACATCAAAGTCTTTTACAGAACCGCTAATTCGAGTCGTGAACTCACTAGCATCAAATTTAGTTATCGGCGCGATACCACTCTTTCCAGAAACCAATGCTTTCCAAGAAGAATCTACTGTATTTCCCACTGGGCTGACTAAGCCTAAGCCCGTTATGACTACTCGACGTTTAGACACGCGGTCACCTTTTTACTTTAAAAATGAATAATGATGATAGCTGCAAAGAGATTGAACTACCAATGCCTATACCCTTGTCTTGAAAACACGGTTTCAACGGGTATGTGCCAGTTCTGGTTGGGATAATACTTATTTTAGGTCAACAAGTATTGAGAAAGCGAAGATTAAAACGTTATGTCAACCAGCGGCTTTTACAAACAAAAACAGGCGGCAAAAATGCCGCCTGTTTTCAAGAATTCTAGATTACTGATTCTTAGAAACGTAATCGATCGCTGCTTGAACAGTAGTGATCTTTTCAGCTTCTTCATCAGGGATCTCGGTGTCAAACTCTTCTTCCAGAGCCATAACCAACTCAACAGTGTCTAGAGAATCCGCACCCAAATCGTCAACGAAAGATGCTGCTGATTTAACGTCTTCTTCTTTTACACCTAGTTGCTCGATGATGATTTTCTTTACACGTTCTTCGATGTTGCTCATTAGTTTTCTTTCCTATTCAAATTACGCACTTGCGCAAGATTGCGAGTAGTTTATTGAATTTGGCAGACATTGCAAGCTTAACTTTCGTGGTCTAACCACAATCAGGCCCACAGTTGATGCAGATCACCCCATGAGGCGATAGCTGTCTGCCGTTCCCTTTAAACCATGTACATACCGCCATTCACATGGAGAGTTTCCCCTGTGATGTAAGCAGCAGAGTCTGACGCTAAAAAGAGGACTGCGTTAGCAATTTCCTGCGCCTGACCAAGTCTTTCCATTGGCACCTGAGACATAATAGCTTGTTGCTGGTCTTCCGTCAGCTCATCTGTCATATCTGTCTGGATAAATCCAGGTGCAATAGCATTAACTGTAATTTGACGAGATGCAACCTCTCTTGCAAGAGATTTTGTAAATCCAATCAAACCAGCTTTAGCAGCAGAGTAGTTAGTCTGCCCTGCATTGCCCATGGTACCTACCACAGAGCCAATATTGATGATGCGTCCGTGACGCTTTTTCATCATAGGTCTCATGACCGCTTTTGAAGTGCGGAAGATTGATGTGAGGTTAGTATCAATGATATCTTGCCATTCGTCATCTTTCATTCGCATTAACAAATTGTCACGCGTGATACCGGCATTGTTAACAAGAATGTCAACATCGCCTGCTTTTTCTTTAATCGTTTCAAACAAACTTTTTACAGAGTCAGCATCTGTTACGTTTAAAACAAGACCATGGCCTTTATCGCCTAAATAAGCTTGAATCGCTTCTGCGCCACGCTCGCTGGTTGCGGTACCGATAACCACCGCACCTGCTGAAACTAATGTTTCTGCTACTGCACGGCCAATTCCTCGGCTAGCGCCAGTGACTAGGGCAACTTTACCCGTCAGGTCAAAACTTATACTCATCAGATTTCCTTATTCGGTCAACGCCGTTAGTGATGCAACATCGTTTACAGCTTGTGCTGAAAGCGAACGATTAATACGTTTTGTTAGGCCTGTTAGTACTTTACCAGGTCCCATTTCAAACAAATTAGTCACACCCTTTGATGCCATTAGCTCTACAGTTTCAGACCAACGAACGGGACAATAAAGTTGACGAACTAAGGCATCTTTAATCTCTGCCGCTGACGTTGGACTGGCAACATCAACATTGTTGATCACTTTCACTGAAGGTTCGCTGAACTCAATCGATTCTAATGCAGCGGCTAATTGTTCTGCTGCTGGTTTCATTAATTGGCAATGCGAAGGCACGCTTACAGGGAGTGCAACAGCCATTTTTGCGCCGTTAGCTTTGCATAGTGCAGCAGCGCGCTCAACAGCGGCTTTCTCACCTGCAATGACCACTTGACCTGGACTGTTGTAATTAACAGGACTCACGATATCGCCTTGTGCTGCTTCTTCACACGCTTTAGCAATAGCGTCATTATCTAAACCAATAATGGCGAACATTGCACCGGTACCAGCTGGTACCGCTTGCTGCATTAGCTGACCACGAAGTTCTACTAGCTTAATTGCCGCTTCAAAATCAATCACTCCAGCACATACTAATGCTGAGTACTCGCCTAAACTGTGGCCAGCCATCACTGAAGGCATAGCTTTCCCTGATGCTAAATAAGCACGGTAAATAGCGACACTGGCAGCTAATAAAGCAGGCTGTGTTTTGTCCGTTTCATTTAATGTTTCAGCGGGACCTTGTTGTACAAGCGCCCATAAATCATAGCCAAGCGTGCTGCTTGCTTGAGCAAAGGTTTCTGTAATGATGGCATTGTCTTGTGCTAGCTCAGCTAACATACCCAATGCTTGAGAACCTTGCCCAGGGAATACAAAAGCAGTATTTTCCATATTTATCACCTTTTTAAATCAACATCTGCACATTCTAAGACGATTATTAAAAACGAACTAAAGCACTTCCCCAGGCAAATCCTGCGCCGAAGGCTTCTAGTAGTAACATTTGACCACGTTGAATACGTCCGTCTCTCACCGCTTCATCTAGCGCGATAGGCACAGAAGCTGCTGACGTATTACCGTGTTTAGCCAGTGTTAAAACGACTTTATCTAAACTCATATCAAGTTTTTTTGCCGTCGCTTTAATAATCCTAAAGTTCGCTTGATGCGGAACTAACCAATCAATTTCTGATTTATCAATATTGTTATGACGCAATGTTTCAGTCACAACATGAGATAGCTGAGTCACAGCAACTTTGAATACATCGTTGCCCTTCATGGTCATATAACCCACCGCTTCAGACGTTTCACCTTTGCGTGGCGGGATTGAGCATTTCAGTAAATCACCATGACGACCGTCGGCGAAAATATGAGTAGAGATAATTCCCGGCTCTGTTGACGCCCCAACCACTGCAGCGCCGGCACCATCACCAAATAAAATAATGGTCGAACGGTCTTCAGGCTCGCAAAGACGTGAAAGCACATCAGCGCCAATCACTAAGACATTTTTCGCGGCGCCCGATTTCACATACTGATCGGCAATAGATAAAGCGTAAACAAACCCTGAACAGGCCGCCGCTATATCAAATGCAGGAATAGTATGAATCCCTAACATCGCTTGTATTTCACATGCTGCTGCTGGGAATGCATTACTAGCACTCGTTGTACCGCACACAATCATGTCAATTTCACTTGCATCAATACCCGCCATTTCAATGGCTTTTAATGCAGCTCTATATCCCATGGTGGCAACGGTTTCGTCCGCTGCGGCGATTCTACGTTCTGAAATACCAGTGCGCTCTACGATCCATTGATCTGTCGTCTCAACCATCTTTTCAAGATCGAGATTACTACGCACCTGCACCGGTAGATAACTACCAGTACCAAGAATTTTTGTATACATAAGGAATTTATCAGCTATTAATGTCTAAAAGAATCGACTCCAGACGATCTTCAATCATCTGCGGGAGTCGACGTTGCGCTTCGGTTACTGCCAAAGTAATTGCTTGTAAAAAAGCAGCTTCATCTGCGCACCCATGACTTTTTACTACAATTCCGCGCAATCCTATCAGACTTGCGCCATTATAGTGGTCGGGGTTCATCTGATTTAACAAAGAACGTATACGTGGAGCGATGATTTTAGCCAAAAGTCGGACAAAAAAACCTTGTCCTAGCGCTTTTTTAAGCTGATGGACCAGTAAACGAGCAATACCCTCTGAGGTTTTCAAAGTGATATTACCTACAAAACCATCACAAACGATCACGTCTACATTACCAGAGTAAATCTCATCGCCCTCAATAAAACCGGTATAGTTTATTTGAGGAATTTGTTGCAGCAACTGACCAGCCTGTTGGACTTGATCATTACCTTTAATTTCTTCGATACCCACATTGAGTAACGCGACTTTAGGTGAGACGGTTTTATCAACTGTTTCACTAAGCACCGAGCCCATCACCGCAAATTGAAATAAGGTTTCAGAATCGCACGATACATTTGCACCTAAGTCTAGTAAATAAACGGGAGTATTATTTACCGCAGGTAGACAGCTAACAAGTGCTGGGCGGTCGATACCAGGCAAAGTCTTAAGCAAGACTTTTGACATCGCCATTAACGCTCCTGTATTGCCAGCGCTCAGGCACGCTTGTGCCTTACCGTCACGTACTAACTCGATTGCTAAACGCATTGAGCTTTGTTTGCGGTTTCTTAGGGCATGAACAGGACGATCTGACATAGCAACGACTTCAGTTGTATGTTTAATTTCGATGCGATTTTTTATTGCCGGTTCGGCAGACACTAAATGTTCGTCTATTTGCGACTTGTCGCCAACGAGTACGATTTTTAGGAGGGGGTTTAAGCGAAGTGCCTGCAAAGTTGCAGGCACTGTGATGCGGGGACCAAAGTCGCCCCCCATCGCATCTAACGCAAGCGTCAGATTTGTCATCAGGGTCTCAACAAATTACTTGTTGATAACCTTTTGACCACGGTAGAAACCGTCCGCAGTCACGTTGTGACGACGGTGAAGTTCACCACTCGTTGCATCCACTGATAATTGAGCTGTGCCCAAAGAATCGTGTGAACGACGCATTCCGCGCTTAGAACGAGATTTTTTATTCTGTTGTACAGCCATTGGCCCTGTCTCCTAGATTACTTGCTCTTCAGTTTTTCTAACACTGCAAACGGATTTGGACGCTCCTCTTGAGCGGGTTCGATCTCGCCTACTACTATATCTTGTTTACCAAGATGACAATCTTCATTCTCATGCATGGCAATCAAGGGCATAGCAACTATCAATTCATCTTCGATCAATTGATGCAGACGAATTTCGCCAATTTCATTGCACTCAATAGGCTCATACGCATCCGGGAGCTCATCGATTTCGGCTTCAGTCTTACAAAGACCAAAACTAAACTCGACCGTAACCTCAGTGGTAAATAGTGTCATACAACGTTGACAATCCAGAGTGAGCTCCGTCACAGCCTTCCCGTTAAGGTAGACTATCCCCTGTATATCGACGCCACATTCAAGCGACACTGCCACATCAGAACAGTCGCCGGCACATAATTCATTTAATCGCTTTAACTGCTTACCAGGCACCAAGCCTTCATAGGAAAGTTGGCTACTGGCAGCGCGAACGGGATCAATTGAAACCGGTATCTTTACTGTTTGCATAAGGCGCGCATTTTAGGTGAATTTTTACAGAAGTCAACACCCTTATACATTCTAGGTGATGAACAGCCGTTTGATTCAGCTAAGTGAGTTGTTAGGTAACCGCATTGTACAAGAAACACAGCAAGCATGACATTATATTTCATCTATAAATGCGTTTAAGTGTTCGTAATTCCATCGCGTTAATCTTTTTTTGTGACGCTCTTAATAAAGATGACCATAAACTGCAACCGATTCCCTCTATTCTCTCTCATTACGGGCCAATAAACCGCATTGATAAACATAAAATTCAAGTCTCTGAATAACGTAATATTATTAATAATCTAGCCATCAAAACCAATAATCATGCTCATTGGGCTGATAATACTACAGCGTTAGCGCGAGTAAGATGCCACCTTTAACGCTCGTAACTTCAAATTTTAGTGTAAGTATACTACCCCTTCTCAATTTTCTTATGCTCAAGGGTTTACGGGAGGGTGCTTTGGTACATGATAGCGATGACTACTTTCGCCTATGCCGCCAACTGTTTGTGGGTACATCAACTTATAAAGCGTAACGAAACCATTAAGCGCAAAGAACAAGAATGTGTTTCCCCCCTTACCACCTACACCTAATATTAATCACCCTATGATCGTGATTTTCAGTGTCACTTTACGTATTTATTCAAGTAAAATAATTCGTATAATCATCCATTCAAACGCGCCTATCATAATATCGCGATAAACACTTCAAGGCTTAAGTCTATGTCAGCTTCAATTGTTCTTGCTTCAACCTCACCTTTTCGCCAACAACTTCTGCAAAAACTTGCATTGGAATTTAGCTGTTGCTCTCCTGAAGTTGACGAAACGGCGTTAGATAATGAGTCACCAACCGATTTAGTTTTGCGCTTAGCAAAACTCAAAGCCGCTGCAGGTGTACAGCGCAATCCCAATAGTATAGTGATAGGTTCAGATCAAGTCGCCGTGATCGATGGACAAATTATTGGTAAACCATTAACTCGTGAAAAAGCGATTGAACAACTTACAGCTGCTAGCGGGCAAGCAATTACCTTCTATACAGGCCTTGCTGTACATAATGGTAAGAATTCGCATGTGGAAGCGATCGTTGAGCCCTTTATTGTCCACTTTCGGACTCTGAATCATCAGCAGATCTGTCGTTATGTCGATATGGAACAACCTTTCTACTGTGCTGGCAGCTTTAAAAGTGAAGGGCTTGGGATCTCATTATTTGAGAGATTAGAAGGAAAGGACCCAAACACACTTATTGGATTACCATTAATTTCACTAATAGACTTGCTTCATTTACAGGGTGTGGACGTACTTTAATTCCCCGCACGATACTAACAACAGCTCCATTGGGGGCTGAAAATATAAAGCAGATTAATAATACCTCTACTAAAATTTAGCTACTAATTGGAATAGATGTCGTCATTTAATCTACGTAGAACAATAGAAATCTACAACAAACAGGCAGTTAATTAAGGCTTTATAGAGTACAGACGGCATAACTTTTGAGCAAGGATTATGACCAACATTGAAGAAGCGCTAGCTTTACTTGCAGCACCTTGTACCGATGAGCGCTTCTTTACTCGTGCATTAGGCGCCTTAACGCTTGTGACACATTGTCGTTGGGCGTGCTTTGCTCGTCCATCAAAGCGGGCAGGCTTCGGTGAGGTCATAGCATTTTGTGACCAACAAAAAAGTTTACCTCGGTTTGAATTTGAACTAAAAGGTTCCCCCTGTGAACGGGTATATATAGAAAAAGAAAAACTCCATTTTACCTTTAGTCGTGATCTACAAAAACGGTTTCCAGATTTTCATATCATCAAAACCTTGGGGGCAAATAGTTACCAAGCAGAAAAAATAATAAGTGAAGCGGGTGAAGTACTCGGTCACATTTTCGTGTTAGATCCCCATCCCCAAACTGAAAACAGCAAATCCATGGCCTTTTTTAGGCTACTGGCACAACGAATTGGTGTTGAATACCATCGATATCTTGTCACCAAAAAACTAGAGCAGCGTCAACAGATGATAGCTTCGTCTGAACAATATATGTCATTTGTCGATACTGATTACATTTACCGCGTCGTTTCCAAAGGTTATGAGACATTATTTAACCTCCCCCAAGATCAGATCATTGGCAAATCCGTTATAGAACTTCACGGCCTGGAAACGTTTGAACATCAGATAAAACCATTACTGGACCGATGCTATAAAGGTGAGCAAATCAAAACTCAAATTTGGGTTCACCCGCCCAATATTGAAAGCCCATTATTTCTCGACGTGCATCATAACCCCTACTTTAATTCGGCAGGAAAAATTAGAGGCTCCATAGTGTCAGCTCACAATATTACCGAGCTTGAGCACGCAAAAAATAAAGTCGAATATCTGGCCAATCACGACTACCTTACCGGCTTAGCTAACAGGCGCGCATTATTCCAACTTTTTGAAAAACTCATAGAGGTAGGCCGACGCAATGGTAGGAAACTGGCGATTGCATACTTAGATATTGATGAATTCAAGTCAATTAATGATAAGTATGGCCACCAAATAGGTGATCAGGTGTTAAAAGCGGTCGCGAATATTTTGACTGAAACTAGCATACAAGGTGATGCTGTGGCCCGTATTGGTGGTGATGAGTTTCTTCTAATCACCACCTTAGAATGTAAACAACATCCTTTTGGCTACCAAAGCTTACTATATAGACTCAGAAAGCAACTTGAGCGAGCACTCTGCACCCATATTACGATCAATGGAGCGCCAATCAAGATTAGTGCCAGCATTGGGCTTCATCTAGTCGATGATACTTCGGTTGAATTATCTTCGCTTATTAGCTGTGCCGATAATGAGATGTTTAAACATAAACAAACCAGAGCGATTCGGGTTTAACGGTCAAATGCAGCAATTGCAAATTGCAAAGCACTTATTGGCATGTTTTAAACACCGTTTAGTCGTGCGTCTTAGTCAACATTATCTGAGCTAGCGTTATCTTAACCAGAATCGCTTGAGTAAGACTGAAGCCCCCTCTCACTCAGATTGGAATACCATTAAGTATAAGAGAGTGACTAAATAAAATTACGCCAGTACACCGAGTAAATCTATCGGCTTATGGATAATGGCTTTAGGTTTGGCAAGCAGCAATTTTGACTCACTATGTGCACCATAACTCACGCCAATTGCATCAACCCCGGCATTATTGGCCATATTAAGATCATGCAGTGAATCGCCGACCATAATAGCACGCTCAGGCTTAACCTTAAGCTCTTCTAGTAACTCGTGGATCATATCAGGGTTGGGCTTACTCTTTGATTCATCGGCGCAGCGACTTGATTCAAAGTGGCGCGCCAACCCTGTTTCATTTAATACACGGTTTAACCCATTACGGCCTTTTCCTGTTGCGACAGCAAGGCGATAATCCCTTGCGCTCAACTCATTCAATAACAGTTCACTGCCATCAAACATCGGACTCGGCGTAGAATTAAGTGTTAAGTAGTGCTCTTTATACGAATTAATCATGGGTTCGAAATCTGCTACAGGCATCATCGGATATAGCGTTTTGAGCGCTTCATCCATAGACAGACCAATCACATCTCGTATCGCTAACTCTGACGGGCTAACCATAGATAACGACATGGCCATCTGCTGCATGCAGGTAACAATTTTACTGATGGAGTCCATTAAGGTTCCATCCCAATCAAAGATGACTAATTCGTAGGGCTTCATACTTTCTTTAACTTCTTTAAGGTTGATTCGAGTATTAGATCTAGTGGGGCTTTAACTTGCATCACTTCTTCAGTTTCTGGATGAGTAAACTTAAGTTGAGCCGCATGTAAGAACAACCTGTTTAAGCCTTGTGCCCGCATTGAGTCATCAAACTTTTGTTCACTGTACTTTTCATCGCATGCAATCGGGTGTCCTGCGAACTGGCAATGAACACGGATCTGGTGGGTTCGCCCAGTTACAGGACTGGCTTGCACTAACGTTGAATCGCTATAACGCTGCAAAACCTTAAAGCGAGTTTCAGACTCTTTACCCTCTTTATTCACGCGAACAATTCGTTCACCTGATTTAAGCGTTAACTTAAGTAATGGTGCTTTAATGACTTTGTCGTGGCTCTGCCACTCGCCTCTCACAAGCGCTACATAGTCTTTTTGCATCTTCTTATATCTCAGTTGATCATGAAGATGTCTTAAAGCACTTCGTTTCTTAGCGATCAGTAACACACCAGAAGTTTCTTTATCTAGGCGGTGAACCAACTCTAGAAACTTTTGCTGAGTACGTAAAGAGCGCATCGCTTCAATCACACCAAACTCAACGCCACTACCACCGTGAACAGCAATACCTGATGGCTTGTTGAGGACAATGAGATACTTATCTTCAAAAAGGATCCGTTCTTCAAGCTGAGACACTTTAGTCAGCTTAGCCGAAGGACCTGGTTTGCTATCACTTTCAGACACTCTGACAGGAGGAATACGGACAATGTCACCATCGGCTAATTTATACTCAGGCTTAATACGCTTTTTATTAACTCGCACTTCACCTTTACGCACGATCCTGTAGATCATACTTTTAGGTACACCCTTGAGTTTTGTCAGAAGAAAATTATCGATACGTTGTCCAACGTGGTCTTCATCAATAGTAACCAATTGAACTTGTGCTTTTTGAGATGGAGTATTCATGCTGCGCCGTTATGTATTTCGTTACGGCACATTGTACAACAACTCAAAAGAATTGTGCCTTTCCATTTGCTGATTTTATCTATTATTGCTATATTTCCCCCGCTAACGGTGATAACCCGTGGATAAAGTATCCACCAATCAGCCTAGTGTTACGTTACAGAATGAGACTAAAAATGTTTACGGTTTGATAGTAAATCATTGATTTACGGGTCGTTGTATCAATCAAAAGGCCAGTACATGCGCCTTCACGACTAAATTAAAACGAAAACCCAACTTACGACTGGTTTCTCAACTGGAAACGCTCCAATTTCGAAGAATAATTTTAACTCGTCGTCAGACGCTACCATTTCGAATTGGCATTACTGGAAAGTATTTTAAGAATTTATGGGGTTGGTTGACATTTAACAACGAATTCCTTGTTTTTTATAAACATAAAAAAATAAGCCATAAATAGGATGCGACACGCAGAGAATGCGTCTAACAGCAATGCGCACCTTGCCTAGAGACTGACCGTGAGGTTTTGTTTTATAATCCTAGGCCCGTAATGCAGTGAAATAAGTATCGTTTGATGACCTTTATTAAAGAAGAATTACGTCATCATGAAACGGATGTTAATCAATGCGACTCAATCTGAAGAGTTGCGCGTTGCCCTTGTTGATGGGCAACAACTGTATGATTTGGATATTGAAAGCCCAGGTCATGAACAAAAGAAAGCCAATATTTACAAAGGCACAATCACACGAGTAGAACCGTCTCTTGAAGCGGCTTTCGTTGATTATGGTGCTGACCGTCATGGCTTCTTACCCCTTAAAGAAATTGCTCGTGAATACTTTCCTAAAGGTTATTCTTTCCAAGGCCGTCCTAACATTAAGGAAGTGGTTAAAGAAGGTCAGGAAGTCATCATTCAAATTGATAAAGAAGAGCGCGGCAATAAAGGCGCCGCACTGACTACCTTTATCAGTCTTGCAGGTTCTTACCTTGTATTAATGCCAAACAACCCTCGTGCTGGCGGTATTTCACGTCGTATCGAAGGTGATGAGCGTACCGAGCTTAAAGCTGCACTAGCAGAGCTTGAAGTACCACAAGGCATGGGTCTAATTGTACGCACCGCTGGTGTAGGCAAAGATCCAGCTGAACTAAAGTGGGACTTAAAAGTACTTCAGCACCACTGGGCGGCAATCAAAGAAGCTGCAGAGAGTGCGCCAGCACCGTTCTTAATCCATCAAGAAAGTAACGTTATCGTTCGCGCGATCCGTGACTACTTACGCCGTGATGTTGGCGAAATCTTGATCGACCACCCGCGTATTTATGAGCAGGCAAAAGAGCACGTATCTCTTGTTCGCCCTGACTTTGTAGAGCGTATTAAACGTTACGATGCTGAAGTTCCACTGTTTACGCATTACCAGATTGAAACTCAAATCGAGTCTGCATTCCAACGTGAAGTACGTCTACCATCTGGTGGTTCGATTGTTATCGACCCAACAGAGGCTCTAACCTCTATCGATATTAACTCTGCTCGCGCAACTAAAGGCGGCGACATCGAAGAGACAGCACTTAATACTAACTTAGAAGCGGCTGATGAAATTGCACGTCAATTACGTCTACGTGACTTAGGTGGTTTAGTTGTTATCGACTTCATCGATATGACACCAGTACGTCATCAACGTGAAGTTGAAAAGCGTATGCAAGATGCGGTACATCACGATAGAGCACGTGTACAGTTAGGCCGAATTTCACGTTTTGGTTTAATGGAAATGTCACGTCAACGTCTGCGTCCTTCATTAGAAGAGTCTGCAGCGCACCTATGTCCACGCTGTCATGGACAAGGTACTATCCGTGGTACAGAATCTTTAGCGCTATCAATTCTTCGTCTAATGGAAGAAGAAGCAATTAAAGAGAACACATCGCAAATTGAAGCGGTTGTTCCAGTTGATGTTGCAGCGTTCCTATTGAACGAAAAGCGTAAAGCGATCCGTATTACCGAAAAGCGCCATAACGTTGAAGTGTATGTCATTCCAGATCCAAACATGACAACCCCTGATTACCGCGTAGTTCGCCATCGTAAAGATGACGAGATCAGCGAATCTAGCTACAAGCTACTTGAAAAAGAAGAAGCTAAGCTATACGAGCCTCGTAAACTTGAACGAGCTGCGGCGCCTCAACCAGCATTAAAAGGTTTCTCTACACCAAAGAAAATTGAAGTAGAAGAAACTAAGCCTGTGGCAGCACCTAAGAAAGAAGAAGCACCTGGTTTCTTCGCTAAGATTGCCGCTGCTATTAGCTCACTATTTGGCGCTAAAGAAGAGCCAAAGACTGAGCCTAAGAAGCAAGATAAAGACAGCCGTAATCAAGGCCGTAATAATAATCGCCGTAATAGCAATCGTCGTAACGATCCTCGCCGTAACCGTAACGACAATCGCAGCGACAATCGTAATGATGCTGAGCCATCTAAAGATAAGAGAACGAAAAACAGTCGTAATGAAAATTCTGACACGCGTTCAACATCTGAAGAGACAACCAAACGTCAACCTCGTAACGACAAGCCGCGCAAAGAGACGAAAGTTGAAGCTCCAGCTATCGAGCAGCCTAAGCAAGAAGCTGCACGTGAACGTCGCCAGCGTCGTAACATGCGTCGAAAAGTACGTGTAAACAACGAGCAACAAGAAGAAACTAAAGTAGAGGTCGCGTTAACTGAAGCGCCAGTGCAAGCTAAAACATCAAATGATGATAAGCCTGCGCGTCCAAAGCGTCAGCCACGTAAGCCAAAAGCAAAAGTTGAAACTGTTGACACAGCTGAACAAACAGATGCGATAACAAACGTTGAAGCCCCTGTAGCGGTAGAGACTCAGGTTGAAACATCAACAGCTGTCGAAGTTAAAACTGACACACAAGTAGAAGCTGTCGAATCAAAAGTTGAAATGACTGATGAGACTCACTCTGCAGAAGAAAATGGTCGTGAGCCACGTGAAGGTCAGCGTAGAAGTCGTCGTAGCCCACGTCACTTACGTGCAGCGGGACAGCGTCGTCGTCGTGACGAAGATTCTCAGCATAATGAAGATGGTTCATCTGTTCCTGTTTTCGTTCCTAACGATGTTGAAAACGCAGCAGCAACGACTCAAGCACCGGTTATAGTGGTTGAAGAGACAACAATAGAGCCAATACAAGTTGAAGCTCCTGTGTTTACAGCACCAGTTGCAGCACCTACTGAAGTTAAAGCCCAAGCGCCAGTGGTTACAGCGCCGGTTGAAGCGCCTACTGAAGTTAAAGCTCAAGCACCTGTGGTCACGGCACCAGTTGAAGCGCCTGCTGAAGTTAAAGCCCAAGCGCCAGTGGTTACAGCGCCGGTTGAAGCTCCTGTTGAAGTTAAAACTGAAGCGCCAGTAGTTACTGCGCCGGTTGAAGCTCCTGTTGAAGTTAAAACTGAAGCGCCAGTGGTTGAAGCTGCTCCTGAAGTTAAAGCCCAAGCGCCAGTGGTCACAACAGCTGTTGAACCGAAAGCTGAAGCTAAACTAGGCGCGTCAGCCCCTATGGCTAAGCCTGCTGCAATTAAGCCTACCCAGCAAACAGTGGTAGATACGCCAATTGCTGAAAAAGCGCCTGCTGTAGAGGCTACTGTTGAAGTTAAGCCTGTAGCCAAAGCTGCTAGCCGTTTTGGTTCTATGGTAATGTCAGACACAACTAAGCCAACAGTTGAAAGCAGAGAAAATATTGCGACCCCTACAGGACGCCAATATGAAACTATTGACTCTGGTGACACTGCAAAACCAAGAACTGCAAACAGTGCTAATTCAGAAACTGTTCGCACGTAACCTGAGTTAATCAGTTTGCCAAAAAGCCATGCAGCAATGCATGGCTTTTTTATATTCAAGCTGCGGTAATTTTGTTAGTATTCGCGGCCAATACCCCTAACTATTTCAACAACTTTCCAACAGAGGTTAAATGTTCGATCTTATTCGTCACAAAACTGCCAGTCATAGAGCAGATTTATTATCAGGACTCACCGTAGCCTTAGCTTTGGTTCCTGAAGCTGTTGCATTTGCATTCGTCGCTGGTGTTGAGCCAATGGTTGGTTTGTATGCAGCATTTATTATGGGACTTATCACTGCATTGATTGGTGGCCGCCCAGGTATGATCTCTGGCGCCACTGGCGCCATGGCGGTCGTGATGGTTGCGCTTGTTGCTGAACATGGAGTTCAATACTTATTTGCCGCAGTAGTACTTGCAGGCCTTATTCAAGTTTCAGCCGGTATCTTCAAACTCGGTAAATTTATCCGTATCGTTCCCTACCCTGTAATGATAGGTTTTGTGAACGGTTTAGCGATTGTTATCTTCCTTGCTCAGTTAGGTCAATTTCAAACACCCGACGCAAATGGTGTGATGACTTGGTTACCGCAAAACCAACTATTACTCATGTTAGGCCTAGTCGCACTAACCATGGCGATTATCCAGTTCTTACCTAAAATCACGACAGCGATCCCCTCTTCGCTAGCTGCGATTTTGACGGTAACATTGCTCGTTACCTTCTTGAATTTAGATACTCGAACCGTTCTCGACTTCCTTAAATCAATGAGCGGTAATGACAACGCAACGATTGCAGGTAGCTTACCGACCTTCTCTATTCCAGCTGTCGAGTTTACGCTAGAAACCTTATACATCATTTTACCTTACTCACTTATTCTTGCTGCTGTAGGTCTAATCGAATCATTACTAACGCTTACCGTTATTGATGAGATGACAGGCACTCGTGGCCGTGGAAACAAAGAGTGTATTGGTCAAGGTGTCGGTAACATCACGAGTGGCTTCTTTGGTGCCATGGGTGGTTGTGCCATGATTGGCCAATCGATGATCAATATTAACTCTGGCGGCCGTGGGCGCTTATCCGGCATTACTGCAGCAGTGGCTCTACTTGCTTTCATTTTGTTCGGCTCAGCACTTATCGAAATGATCCCGCTAGCAGCCCTCGTCGGTGTGATGTTTATGGTGGTCCTAGGTACATTTGAATGGGCTAGCTTTAAAGTGATGCGCAAAGTACCAAAACATGACGCATTTGTTATTATTCTAGTGACAATTGTCACCGTATTTACCGATTTAGCTTTCGCTGTATTTGTGGGTGTTATCGTGTCCGCACTGGTGTTCGCTTGGGAACATGCTAAACACATTAATGTTGAAGTGAGCGAAGATCAAAATGGCAGGAAAGTCTATAAGCTTAACGGTCCACTCTTCTTTGGCTCAGTGGCAGAATTTTTGGAGTTATTCCACGCTAAAACGGATCCTCAAGATGTGATTGTCGATTTCCAAAACTCGCGCGTGTGCGATCACTCAGCCCTAGATGCTATCGATACGTTAGCAGAGCGATATGTGAGCGCAGGTAAACGTTTACATTTACGTCATTTAAGCAATGACTGTAAAGAATTACTCGCGAAGGCCGGTGATCTCGTTGAAGTCAATCTAATTGAAGATCCACATTATAAAGTTGCTGACGATAAGCTTGACTCATAAGCGCTAGCTATCGACGACGATTAACGAAAAAGACAGGCAATGCCTGTCTTTTTTATTTTCTAACCCGGTATAAGTCACTTAAGCTTGTTTGCAAACAGTGCTTTGACTTTATCCACCTTAGGTTTTATGACCATCTGGCAATATGGCTGCTCACCATGTAATTCAAAGTAATCGTTGTGATAATTTTCAGCAGCGAAAAAGCCTGTGTAAGCGACCACTTGAGTCACAATTGGATTTGGCCATGCAGCAACTCTGGTTAAGTCTTCAATCATATTATTAGCCAGCTCGGCTTGCAGTTCATTATGAATAAAGATCACCGAACGATACTGAGGACCAACATCGTTGCCTTGTTGATTTAAGCTTGTGGGATCATGACTGACCCAAAACACCTCAAGCAAACTTTCAAAACTCACCTCGTTTGGATCAAACTCTATTTGTACAACTTCAGCATGAGCAGTGTTACCGCTACAAACCGCTTTATAGTTAGCATCATGCCCATCGCCTCCAGCGTAACCAGAAGTGACCGTTTTAACGCCTTTAATGGCTGCAAATACCGCCTCAATACACCAGAAACAACCTCCTCCCAACGTAGCAAGTTGTAACTCAGGCTTAGTTATGGGCGAGTTATCGATTGATTTGAACGTCATTGAAACTGAATTAACACAATGCCTGATATTCTTTGGCGTGAGTAACTCCCCCTCAAACACATGCCCTAAATGAGCATCACACTCAGCACAAACGATTTCGACTCGCATTCCATCCGCATCGGTATTACGTTTAACGGCCCCATCTAATTCGTCATCAAAAGCAGGCCAACCACAGTGGGCGTTAAACTTACTCTCAGAGCGATATAAAGGTGCATCACATCTTTTACAGCAATAGGTCCCTTGAGCTGTGTGTTGATTATATTCACCACTAAATGGCCTTTCAGTGCCTTTATCTTCAATTACATGCTTTTCGAACTCTGTTAGTTTTCTCATTTTACACTCTCTAATCCGCTCAACTATCGACTTTCGCTCAATGCATCACTGAGGTTTATGTCCAACTGGCTTTAAACGTTACCCCTCATGCCCGTTATTAGACCCTATACGCGCACAAAGGCTTTCAAGATGACTTTAATTCTAACGTTTATTGAGAGGCTTGACCCCTAGTCGAGCTATTTTTCTATCCTTAAAGTTTCCATTCAGCGTAAATTGTTACTTGCCGCCAGTGCAGTGCTTATACAGGAAAAGTATTCAACATTTTTTAATTATTATGAACAAAGAGTGTTAAGCCATAACTAACTCAATATTAATCAATTATCCCAGTATAACTCGACACTATTCGTTAGCCTAAACAATCATCAGTGTGATCGACATCACTTAGGTTTGCGTCGACCGTTTACCCTAGTTAAACTCGGATTGGGTTTAATAATAAAAAGAATCAAGATGACATTAAAAACAATCGATTACCGCGCAAACGACGCGGCAGAACAATTTGTATCTTCACTACGAGAAACCGGGTTTGGGGTATTAACCAACCACCCTATTGATAAAGAATTAGTGGAGAATATTTACCAAGAGTGGCACGCATTTTTTAATACAGAAGAGAAAAAAGCATATCTGTTTAAGCCTGAAACACAAGATGGATTCTTTTCGGCTGAGATCTCCGAAACCGCCAAAGGTCACAGCGTAAAAGATATCAAAGAATATTTTCATATCTACCCTTGGGGGCGGATCCCAGACTCTCTAAAAGAAAATATTCTTAAGTATTACGATAACGCTAATGCGCTAGCCTCTGAGCTATTAGAATGGATAGAACGACATTCTCCTGCCGAAGTGAAACAGAAGTTTTCAATCGCACTACCAAAGATGATTGAAAATAGCCAAAAAACACTGCTGCGAGTACTGCATTACCCACCTATGTCAGGTAATGAGGAACCTGGCGCGATTCGAGCCGCAGCTCATGAAGATATTAATCTAATCACAGTACTACCTGCAGCGAATGAACCCGGCTTACAAGTACAGCTCAAAGATGGTGAATGGGTCGATGTGCCAAGCAACTTTGGCAATTTGATCATTAACATTGGCGACATGCTGCAAGAAGCATCGGGTGGCTACTTTCCATCAACCAGCCATCGAGTGATTAACCCACAGGGCATGGATAAAACAAAATCGCGAATTTCTTTACCGCTATTTTTACATCCCAACCCAGAGGTAAAGCTGTCAGATAAATATACCGCCGACAGTTATTTGATGGAACGTTTACGTGAATTAGGTGTTATTTAGCCGCTTTCGCATTCAATAAGAGCCCAAAAAGCGCCTTAGGGCGCTTTTTGTTTGTTAAACTTAAGCGTTACAAGGTAAAATCCTCTTAATTATGTAATTTGATAGTAGAGCGCACACATGGCAATTCAGTGGTATCCAGGACACATGCACAAAGCACGTAAAGAGATCGAAGAGGTTATGCCTCAAGTCGATTTGGTGATAGAAGTGCTTGATGCGAGGATCCCTTACAGTAGTGAAAACCCAATGGTGCAAACGCTGCGTGGTGATAAGCCATGTATCAAACTACTGAATAAATCCGACTTAGCCGATCCAGAGACAACTCAGGCTTGGATTGAATACCTTGAGCAAGAGCAAGGGGTAAGAGCAATGGCAATTACCACATTGCAGGCTGGACAAGTAAAAAAAATCCCCGATTTATGTCGTAAATTTGTACCCGGTCGCGACAAAATCGAAAAAGATATTCGCACCATGATCATGGGGATCCCGAACGTCGGTAAATCTACCATCATCAACACACTTGCTGGCAGAATGATTGCCAAAACAGGTAACGAGCCTGCGGTAACCAAAACCCAGCAACGTATTAACTTACGTAATGGTATTGTACTGTCTGACACACCGGGTATTTTGTGGCCTAAAGTCGATAACGAAAAAAGTAGCTATCGTTTGGCCGTAACCGGCGCGATTAAAGATACCGCGATGGAATATGAAGATGTAGCCATGTTTGCTGCAGAGTATTTTCTTACCGCTTATCCTGAAGCGATTGCAGAACGCTATAAGATCAAGCAGATGCCAGATACTGACATTGAGCTATTAGAGGCAATTGGCCGCAACCGCGGTGCACTGCGTCCAGGTGGAAGAATCGATCTTCACAAAGCCTCAGAAGTGCTACTTCATGATTTCCGTGCAGGCAGAATAGGCCAACTATCACTTGAAACACCTGCAATGGCTGAAATCGAGAAAGCTGAAGTTGCTAAAATGCTCGCAGAGAAAGAAGCGAAAGAAGAAGCAAAACGAGAATTAGAGCGTTTAAAGCGTTCAGGCAAGCGTTTAAGCTAAATCTTAAAACTAAGAAAACTAAGTTTTTTGCTTATCTCACAACCTAGAAAAAGCGCTGTTTAGCGCTTTTTCTGTTTTTACCATCACACCTGCAAATATATCGCGAAAAAAACTTTAACCCATATTCATCTAATCTGAGCTAAACATAGATTAAGAGCTCAATAAATTTCCTTCTTGAATACGCTTCACCAGTTGCTCGCAGCTATTATCAAGCAGATCAAGGACCAATTCGAAGCCATCACCCGCCCCATAATAGGGATCTGGTACCTCAGTATAAATCACCTCATGAGTAGCGAAATCGCAGAAATCTAAAATGAGGGCAAGCTTAAACTGATGTTGCTGCGGGCATATACGCTTTAAGTCTTGAAGGTTTTGCTCATCTGCCGCTAAGATCAAATCAAAGTCTTCAAAATCATTAACTTCAACCTGTCTTGCTCGCATTCCATCAAAATTCAAACCACGTTTAATTCCCGCAGTAATTGAACGCTCATCCGGATAGTGCCCTTGGTGATAAGCAATCGTGCCCGCAGAATCAACTTTTATATGTAGTCCTGCGGTTGTGGCTTTGTCTCTAAACATCGCCTCTGCCGAAGGAGAACGACAGATGTTGCCCATACATACAAATAGAACAGAGGAAATTAGTTTCATATCAGTACCCAAAATAGTCAGTCGTTAGCAGTCTACGCGCTATAGAGTCATCATAGCCAGCCATAGTTAACCGCGACGAGCATCTAATGGCTTAGCACTAAGATCCCATAAGCAATATGGCTGCATATTGCCAATAAACTCTCGCAATCACCAAACTTTCACTGCCAACAAACTTTCATTGCAACAAATAATCCTTACCAACAAACAATTATTACCAATAAAATATTGATAATAATTCAACGAATCAGCACTACTTCATTGGTTAAGATGGCGGTAGGATAGCGCTAACGTAAATTATTGATTGACCTTGCCACATTAGGATATGAATATGACTCATCCCATTATTACCGATCTTGAAAGTCGTTACACCACAAAACGTTATGATGCATCTAAGCGTATTCCCCAAGTAGATCTTGATGTGATCTATAAAGCAATGAATCTTTCGGCCTCTTCTATCAATTCACAGCCTTGGAAATTTATTGTGATTGAAAGTGATGAAGCCAAGCAACGCATGCATGATTCATTTGCCAACAAGTTTCAATTTAATCAGCCACATATCAAGTCGGCTTCACATATCGTTCTGTTTGCTTACAACCCTCACTATACTCGCGAAGATTATGCAAAGGTTGTCGACAAGGGTATTGCCGATGGCCGTATGGGAGCTGAGGATAGAGAGCAGGCGTTTGGCGCTTATGCTTTCGTAGAACTCAATACGGATGAAGCGGGTAACAATGCTGCTTGGACAAAATCTCAAACTTACTTAGCCCTAGGAAATACATTGCACACCCTTGCTCGCTTAAGAATCGACTCAACCACTATGGAAGGTGTTGATAGTGAATTGATTGGTGAGATCTTTAAAGAGGAGCTTGGCGGCTTTCAGTGTGATGTCGCACTAGCTATGGGCTACCATCATTCAGAAGAAGACTATAATGCAGCGCTGCCAAAATCTCGTTTGGCAATGAAAGATGTTCTGCAAGTTTTATAATACCAATCGATTTTGAGTCATTTAGGCAAGTGAGCTTATGCACTTGTTTGTCTATCTGTACTGTGAAACCAATCTTTGGAGGTTCGGAGCATCTGCCCGAACCTTTCTAAATATTAGTAAAAGCTATTTGCCCTCATAGATGCATGTTTAAAAATAAAGACGCTAACATTAAAGGCCTTAACCGTAAAAATTAACGTGAAAACATTGCGTAAAAGAGGTGAACATCCTGACTCACCGGAGTCTTATTCGCTATTATTGAGATTGTCTTTCCCGCAAGAAACTGGCAAATCTTGGCGTGCCTTTTTGGGTTAGCCCAAAATATTTATAAGTCACTTGGCTACCAATCTGAGGTGGATTTCTCCTTTGCTCCAACGTAAAACCAGAACCTAAGTTAAACACTTTTCCCTGAACGTTTTTAACCACTAAAGCCCCAAGCATACCGCTAAATTTCCCTTTACCTGGAGTATGCGCAACGACGAGTGCTTCGGCATCATAAAATGGTTTCAGCTTAACAATGTCTTTACTGCGACCGACTTTATACAAGGCTGTTTTCTTATGTAACATCAAACCTTCACCGTTACCATCAATAATGCTTTGTAACTCACTGTCTAATGTTTGATGAGTGCTTAATGTATATTGCCTTATGACCCCTAAAAATGGACTAATACCTTGTAGTACTTTGCTAGCCCTGTCATATCGTAATTCAAATACATTGGGATCATCCGGTAGATCAAAGACCCAAAAACGTACCTTTGCCCATTCGGCGTCTGCGGCCTTGGTTTTTCTAACGGTTGCAGATACCTGCTCGAACGCGCCCCTTTCAATCCATAACTCTCCGTCTAAGGGAAAATCTGGAAAGCCCTCAACAAACCAAGTCGGCAGATTAATCAATCTTCCTGAACGACTGTACATTGCTTTTCCATCCCAATACCCCCTTACACCGTCCAGTTTCTCACTGACCAGGTAATCGGAAATATTGGCTATTTGTTGGGTGCTTTTAGAAGCTAATTGGATTGACGGTTTATCTGTCATATTTAGTGCAACTTCGGCCGAAGCTGCAACAGGATGGGTTACTATAAATAGGAACGCCGTTATTAGGCTAGCGATAAAAAAGAAAAGTCGTATTACGAACATGGTCACTGCTCCTTGCTGCTATTTTTCAACATTCGATTGCACATCCTGTGCACCATGAGTTAAGCCTAGCTCTCTTTTTGGCTCTATGCCATTGGCACCTGCTGGAACAGTTATTTCTATCTTATCAATGCTTGCCCTACCTCTAAGATCACAGCTAAATTAGCTTTTTAACTCAATCAAAAATGGAACATGTTATAATCCTTCAAAATTTGAACTATCAGCCTTAATATATTGCTATCAAGCAACTATCGCGCATGATAAAGCACTATTTTTATCACGATAATGTATGAACGCGATAATGAATACTGTTATGGATACTATTTTGGAATGCTATGAAACCTGCTAATAATCACGGAATAAAACGCGTTATCAGAGCGACTGGATTTTCAATACAAGGCCTACAGCTTGCTTGGAAACACGAGGCGGCATTTAGACAAGAGTTGCTCTTAGCTGCGATAATGCTACCCATAGCATTATTAGTAGACGTGACAACGGTAGAGCGCGTTTTACTCATCCTAGGTTTATTTTTGGTGTTAATCGTTGAACTTCTGAATTCAGCAATCGAAGCCGTAGTAGACAGAATTAGCGATGAACTCCATCCATTAAGCGGTCGAGCAAAAGATATCGCCTCTGCAGCCGTGTTTATGAGCTTAGCTTTCTGCGGCCTAACTTGGGCGTTAATCTTGCTGCCTAAACTCTTTTAAACAACTCATGTCATGAGCGCTTTAACTAACGCCTTCTCATTGTGCCGTTTTAATTGAAGGCGTTAGTTAAAGCTAATCCTGTTATTTTTAGCATCACTCCCCGCGCCCCCTTAAATGACATATTTTAGCTGTCAAAATAAGCGTATAACTGGGCAAAGCTAGACTGTTTACTAAAATCTGCAAGTCTTAAATGTTATCAATATTAATCATAAATGTGTCATTAAGAGTATTGCCTTTCCCTCATCTAAAATCGCTGTAGTACGCAATGTCTAGCCTGTCATGCATGTAAGTAATGACGGTTAACTTGCATTAGATCAAACAAACCATACATTTTTCGAAACAATTTATTCACATCACTATAGATCCTGCTATGCTAGTAGCCGAATAATTGAACATTCGAAAATTAAAACTAATATAAAACTAATAAGAATAAGAACGACGGAGTCACTTTTAATGCTTAAAAGTTTCATCATTCGCAGTGCTACAACATTGGCCTTGGTCGCGAGCCCAATGACCTATGCAGATAACAATACTGTTATCCGTATCGGTGGCTTTTATGCCAATACGGACTCAACCATAGATGTGAACGATCCTCTCCTTGGTAATGCTTTTAAGCTCGATTTTGAATCTGATTTAAAATTAGAAGAATCTCAATTTCTTCCCTTCTTCGAGTTCTCTCACCACTTTAACGACCGTCATACGCTTTATGCAGATTGGAAACAGCTTCATCGTAATGCATTAGTGCAGTCAGTCGAAAAACCATTTCAGTTTACGTGGGATGACACCACTTACGATATCAAGTCTGGCATTTCGCTAGATAGCACCCTTAATATCGATATCATGCGTATTGGTTATGGTTATGATATCTGGCAAGGTCATAACTATGATGTTGGTGTATCTGTAGGCCTACATGCCATGTTTATCAAAACAGCATTTAAAGGCAACATAGGGATCTGCGATGTTGCCACAGAAACACGCTGCCCAGACACTATCGATATTCCCAAAGTGGTTGACGAAAAACTGACAGCTCCACTGCCTGATATTGGTGTTTTCGGCTCTTACGAGTTCTATCCTGGCTTTAAATTCAGTGGTCATGCGCAATACTTTTATATCAAGCTAGATGATCTTAAGGGCGGTTTAGTTGATGTAAGAATGGGGGTTGAAGCCGCAATCAGTGAAAATTGGCATATGACAGCAGCCTTTAACTACTACGAAGTCAACGTTGAATACACCTCAACCTTTACTGATGCGGGTATTAAGATTGCCGATTACAACATCGAGTATAGCTTTATTGGCCCTATGCTTTCGGTAAGTTACCAGTTTTAAGCCAGGTCATTTTTCACTACAAAAAGCACCTTATTACTACAAAAAAGGCACCTCATCGGGCCCTTTTTGCTTATCACTTGGCATTAAACATACAATCGGCACTGATAGCAGACTGCCATTAATGACCTGTATTCACCCCTTTAATGCTTAGTCACTAATGGGGATAAGTTGACTGCTGATTTTTGTTCGCTGTTTTTATGTACGAGTTAAACGTTTTTCAAGTTTTGTATCAGATCAAAACGTAATAGAATGGCCAAATAAAATGCACAATAGCGTTACTTTACATTGGCATATAATTAACCGCGCCAATAATCTATTGTTAATAAGGGACCATAATGGCTAGTCCACTGCTAAAGGAATCGGCATCTAAGCTAAAAAAAGCCATTCCTTTAATGCTTAAATATCAAATTCCAACGACACCGATAAACTATGCGCTATGGTATGCTTATGTTGGTGAAAAAAATGTCAAACTAAATAAGCATTTAGATCAAGTCGTCAGCCACTACAACACCTGTCCGCCAAGTCAAAGTGAACGCCTTTACCAAGAGTTTCTCTCGGATGCCGTCGAACTTGATGTCGTCGATATGCGCCTTAATCTCGATGCTATGGTCACTGAGCTCTCCCAATCGCTTAAAGACACCAACATTGATGCAAACCACTTCAATAGCAAAATTGATAATAATTACAACAAGCTTAATAAGATCGAAAATGATGGCTTTACCATTGAAGAAGTACTATCGGTCGTTAAACATCTTGTTAAAGATTCAAACGAGATCCGCGAAAGTGCCCAGCATTTCACAGCCCAACTAGCCAAAGCACAATCTGAAATAGATGCCTTGAAACTAAAATTAAAGCAATCTGAACATGAGATGCATTTTGACGCCTTAACCAATGTATTAAACCGACGCGCATTTAATCAAGACCTCAAAGGGATTATCGAACAACACCCCCAAGGATTATGCTTAATCATTGCCGATATTGACCATTTTAAAGTGTTTAACGACACCTATGGCCACCAGCTTGGCGACCAAGTGTTAAAAGCCGTGACAAAACGCCTAAGTGAAGCTTGCCAAGATGGCACTAAACTGTATCGATTTGGCGGTGAAGAGTTTGCTTTAATCGTGCCAAAGAGCCAATTAGGCCGAACACGACAACTGGCCGAATCTATGCGTCGAAGCCTAGAAAAGTTGATTTTGAAAGACAAACGAAAAGGCGACACTATCAATAACATCACCGCCTCTTTTGGTGTCGCTCAATGTCAGTTAAACGATACTGATAGCCTGCTAATAGAGCGCGCAGACAAACAGCTTTATGAAGCTAAGCGCTTAGGCCGAAACCGTGTCATGCCAATCTCAGCCTAAGCTGACCTTAGATGCAATAACATTAGGTTCGATTAACTCACACAGGAATAAGTGCCACGAAGAAAAGTAGCGCAAGCTTTTGTGGTGATAGGTTAAATGGACTAAGTGAAGTGGCGCTAAGGTTACAACAACTCCTAGCGCCAGCCTTACTCACGTACTTTTTATCGTTAACAAGGCTCACTCTAATTAACAGGCTCCGCCTTAACAACAAACCGCAGTGGCCCGCCAGCAAACTCAACGCCAAATGGATAACAGGTCACCAAGGTTAATATGCTCTGACCATTATCTTCAATCACACTTAGATCAGATTCGTGAGTCACTTGCGCTGTAGCCACACGATAGATACGGCTCTTACCTGATGCGTTTTGTAACTGGATCAACTGGCCGACTTGAATACCATTAAGTCTTGCAAAGTGCGTATCTCTATGACCAGCAATAACGGTGTTACCCTGACTATTAACGCTCGCCGACGATAACATTTGTGCAGGACCAAAAGCCAAGTTTCGGCCCGATGCCCCCGCTAGTACGTATAGACTGTCATGGTTATTAATATTGTTGTTTTTGCCCGACTCAACAAAATCCTTGCTTAAGTGAGTCGTAACCGGAAAAAAGTCGAGTTTGGCAACTGGATGCGTATCGGCCCATGACCAAGGTTTATGCGGCTTTTGGTCTGCAAGTGTTTTCTGCCAAGCCTGCTGAATAAGAAATTGGGCAAAATGTGCTTTAGCTTGCATATATCCACCTTGTATTACTAAAACGGCTCCCGCGACCAATAACAACCACGGCGCATACCGATGAAATCGTCTAATAAGGCGTTTATCACACCTTGCATCAGCATTAAAATTATTGCCTTGCTCAGTAATACTACTCATAGTCAGATCCACTGGTGTCCGTACGCCTAAACGATAAACGATATAGAGCCGCTAGCAGCAACAGAGTCGAGCCAAAAATCATCAACACAACACTATTTGTTCCGGTTTGCGGAAGCGTATGTGATAGCTTTTGCCATCCGCTTGGCAGATGCTGCATCACCCTCGCCTCCTTTGCTTCAATACTGGCAGGTTTTATTGGCGAGACATCCACTGCGACTAAGCTAGTGTAAGCGCTCATAATATGAAAATTCATCGCTATGGCCTCGATCTGCTTTTCAATCCTCTCTTTATTCGCAGCTTGCTTAGTCAGCTCTAGTGCAGCGATCTGTTTTCTTGCCCATATTAAATCTAAACCTTTGGCTTGCTCCAAGTTATTAACTTGACTGCCAGTATTAAACTCTAAGCGTCGCTGCCAAAATTGCCCCGCTAATTGCCCTTGGATCAGTAAGTCATTACTGACAAAGCTTGGAATTCTTACAGCGACCAAGATAGGCTCGTGAGCATAAAGATCAGGAATACGTACAGGCCAATAGTCAGGGACACTGCCATCGCTAAAACGAAGATCAACATCGGTGACTTGAGGCTGCTCTATTTTCTCCAATAGCGACACCACTTTTTGGTTAACCTCATCAAGTTTGCCAATGTAGGTATAAGTCCCCCTACCGACTTCAGCAGCTCTTTGCATAAAATGGGCATTAGGCGCTGAGCCAATTCCGATAGTAAATAAACGACTTTCAGCTAATTGATCTTTTATCTGCTCAAATAGCACATACTCATTAGCAACTGCGCCGTCGGTAATAAATAACACCTGACGTAATGACGCCGCGGCGTTTTGCTCATCTCTTTCATGGTCACTATTATTACCAAGACGAGTTAATGCAGCATCGAGCGCTAATGACATTTCAGTGCCGCCATCGGCGTGTAGTGCATTGATATAACCTTGTGCTCGAGCAAGATTGATAGCCGTTGCTGGCATTGCATACTTAGACCACTGCTCAACAGTTGAGTTGAACTGCAAAATATTGAAGCTATCTTGGGGCTTTAATCCCGCTAACGCATGCTTAAGCGCCGATTTAGCCTGAATGATGGCATCTCCTGACATCGAACCTGATGTATCGATAACCAAGATCAGTTCACGTGAAATCGACGATGACTCAGTTACGCTACCTTGAGGTGGCATTAACATCACCAAAGCATATTTTTCTAACGCCTTTTTTGAGTCAGTTCGTTGGTTGTGACTATGCTGCTCTAGCTCTAACTGTGGCAGTGGCTGAGGCTGTAGTTGTGACTGTGACTGTGACTGTGACTGTGACTGAGGTTGATACTTTGGCTTACTTCTAGAGACTCCCTGATTAAACTGACTATCGCCTTGCACAACTTGTGAGGCTAACGCAGCGTGGGTTTTACCTTGTTGAGAAAAAACTACCGCGGTAGGCTCACGGCCTTGTACGGGCTGCCATGTCAGCACAAAATCACGATTAGCAACTGCATTGTTATCTAAGCTCACTTGCGCTGCAGCATCTTCGACCATATCGACATTAATAGAATGGTAGGGGCTGTCGATGTTTTCTATTGCCATTGCGGCGTCAAACTTTACGGTTATCGAAACTAAGTTTTGAGCGATGGTTTGTTCCGTGTTTGTTTGCTCTCGGCCCGCTTGTTCTTTAGCATTAGTCCACTTGAATGCAGCGACTTGTTGATGCAACTCATCACGTTGCTTGTCGCTATGCCCACTTTGTTTCGGCGTATATCTTGGCGCTATCGCCATCGGAAAACGTAGACTAAACAAACCATCTTTGTAGTCTAAGGTTTCTTGATAAGTGAGCTCCACAATCAACACTTCATTTGGCGCTAAATTTGCCACCTGAGCACTAAAGATATTGGCACGTTTTTGCTCAAGTAAACTGGTTTTTTTACCTTCAGCCTTTGCTTGTTCATAAATGGCTTTAGCCTTAGCTTTAGGCTGGATCTGTCCTTCTATCTCCCTATCGCCAATATGTAGCTTAAGCTGGTCAACCGCCGCTTCATTAGGTAAAGGAAATAGATACTGACCATTAACCCACTCTGTCGACGTGTTTTTAAATTCATGGCGTACAGAAACTCGGTTCACCCAGCCTGATATATGCATACTGATGTCGGTTTTCATTGGTAGCGCAATCGCGACCTGCCCTTGTGCGCTTTCAAATATCAAACTACCTTGCGTAATGCTATCTAAAGAAACTGGTTCCGTTGACGCTAATGCCATCGCACTTTGCGGCACGAATACACTAAGTAATAATAACCCCTGCAATAATACCCCTTGCAGTAATCGAGCTTGCAGCGATCCTATCGATGCCCCAATTGCGACTCTCTTTGCCATAAGCGCCTCAAAAATAGAGCCTCCTTGGCGATGACTCTGCTTAGCGATAGGCTCTAAAACATTCGCTAATCCACGCTTTAATATATACGCAGTCATCTGTTACTCCTTTTGACTGTTTACCCCAAAGATGCGATGAGGCAGACTCTGTGGCACCGAAAACCTGTCTAAAACATTCAACTAAACAGGTCACTTTCGGTTAAATTGGCAGTTAAATTTACGGTTACATGACTGGGGGTTAATTAGCCGCTAAAGCGCTGTCTTGATTTTGCAACTTCAATGTCACGCGACGGTCAAAAAAGTCATTCTCAAAGCTTTGCTCTGCCATCAAAGGAGAAGAGTCACCATAGGCTTGGTTATGCAAACGCGCCTCGGTAACGCCTTGCTCTATAAGATAGCTTTTGACTTCTGCTACACGCTGTTCTGACAAGGCTTGGTTATAATCACCATCACCACGGCGGTCAGCGTACCCCGTCAAGTCCAATGTTAATTCAGGTGAGAGTGACATCGCAAAAGCAATATCATTTAGCTGATTTTGAAAGTGAGGCTCAATCGTTGATGAACCCGTTTTAAACTGTACATTCAGTCCCAGTGCCAATTCAGTTAACTTCTGCTCTTGCGCCATTTTTAAACTGGTAAGCTGTTGCTGCGCTTGCTCATACTGATCTGAAAGTTCAACCAATGATTGGTTTTGCTGGTTTAGTACAATAAGCTCCAGCTCTTTTTCATCAAGCATGGCTTGCTGTGTTTGCAACGCATCATCATCGCCCACTGATTTACCCACCAAGGTGCCAGTAAAGGCGCCGATAATGGCTCCGACGGGCCCACCCACCACAGCCCCAAGCACAATGCCTGAAGTTAACCCGATGAGTTCTTCGTTATTGCTACGCTCGGTGTCTACAACCTGCTGTGCTGATGCTTGAGTTGAAAATACTAACGCGCTAATGACGAGTGTTGAGATTAGTTGTTTTTTCATGTTATTCCCCTTGGGATAGTAATTTTTAAACTAAATTCAAATTGGCTAATAAAGCTTGCCGTTTTAAAGTTGTTAACTGCGCTTTATTCGATAGCGCTATTAAACCTTACCTAAATGGCTTTTAAGGGGAGTAAAAGTGGCGTTTTGAGGTTCAATTGTGGCAACAAAATGGCAATCACGGTTCACGTCTTCAAACCAAGATATTTTCCTGTATAGTCACAATCAATTAGACAGTTAAGGCCCTCATTAAGACGTTATGAAACGAATTGCCATAGTAGAAGATGAAGCTGCAATTAGAGAAAACTACAAAGAGGTTTTGCAGCAACAAGGTTATTGTGTACAAGCTTATGCCAACCGCCCACAAGCTATGTTGGCATTTAACACGCGCCTACCCGATCTTGCCATTATCGATATTGGCCTTGAAAATGAAATCGATGGCGGTTTTACTCTATGCCAATCATTAAGAGCCATGTCGAGTACCTTGCCGATTATTTTCTTGACCGCACGTGACAGTGATTTCGATACCGTATGCGGTCTGCGACTGGGGGCCGACGATTATTTAAGTAAAGATGTCAGTTTCCCACATCTAATAGCCAGATTAGCTGCGCTGTTTAGACGCTCAGATCTAAAAAATGCGAGTAACGATGAAAGTCATATCGTTGAACATGGTTTGCTGACAATCGATGTGAATCGCATGCAGGTATTTTGGAACTCAATACAGATTGAGCTTACCGTAACCGAATTTTGGATGGTGCATGCGCTCGCAAAGCGCCCAGGACATGTACGCCAGCGCCAAGAGTTGATGCAAGAGGCCAAAATATTCGTCGATGATTCGACGATTACTTCCCATGTAAAACGGATTAGAAAGAAGTTTATTGCCCAGGACCCGAACTTTGATTGTATCGATACCGTGTATGGCATGGGTTATCGCTGGGATTCCCACAATTAACCTTGAGCATTAGCATTGAGCATCGAAACTTGATGCTAAGCGAACCCTCGCTTGTGGAATGTCGTCCGCTGATAAATTAGTTCATCAATCGAGTCATTTTTGGTCATGGTCAAGTAGTTTTAGGTCATTGCCTGATCATTTAGGTCATAGTCAGGTCATTGTTGATGGCCATCATTTAGGTAGTTGTTACGCCATGTTTAATTTGCCAATAGGGCTGCGAAGTAAAGTCGCAGTATTGTCTTTATTCTTACTCTGCCTGCCGTGGCTAGGTTATCAGTACGTGTGGGAGATGGAGAAATATCTGCGTCACGGCCAAGAAAAAACCTTAGAAGGCACTACTCAGGCACTGGCAACCGCACTGCACGAAAGACCTAAGCTATTTGATAGCCAAGCGAGCTTTTTAACACAGGTTGAAAAAGGGCGCGATCTATACGCTTATCCACTTTCAGGGCCTATTCAACTAGACGGTAAATTGTCTGATTGGAGTAGCTACCGCCATCGTGCACTTAATTACGCGGCTGATTATCAGGTTTATAAACGTGACGAAGGCCCGCCGTTAAACCTCAGCTTTACCCATATGGTGGGTAAATATGCCGGCTACCTGTACGCCTTTTTCGAAGTTCGCGATCCACACGTGATCTACCGTGGAAAAAATAGCCTTAGCATAGACAATAACGATCATATCGCCATCGCGACACTCGCACCGGATGGCAAATTTCGACGCTATATTGTCGCCACCACACAAGATGGTTGGATAAGTGCCTTCGAACTGCCAGAAGATCCCAACCTGTCTACCCCTGTAACGCCTGAAGTTAAAATTCAAGGAAAGTGGACCAAGAGTAAGCAAGGTTACAATGTCGAGCTTAGGATCCCGCTTAATATGGTTGGCAGTAAACTGGGCTTTGCCGTTTATGACGTAAACGATAAAAAAAGCCGCGTATTAGATGCCATAGTTGGCACCTCTGCAATTGATGATGTAAGCAAGTTGGGGACCGTACTTGTCCCCTCACCTGAAATCGAAAGTATTATTAAAGGCATGAGCCATAATAGCTCGCGGATCTGGGTGGTCGACAAACACGGCCGCGTATTAGCAAAATCGGGCGATATTCGTTCAGATAACAGCGTCTGGTCACGGACTAATATCGATAACGATGACAACTCGGGTTGGACGCAGTTTAAACATAAATACTTGCACCCGCTTTACTACAAAATTTTAACCACGCCAGCCAAAGACTTTATTGATTCACTGCAAGACTCAACTGTGTTGCAAGGCAGTCATATCTCTAAAGCCTTAAGCGGCGAGCAAGGTTCCACCTGGCGCTTAACTCCCGACAGCAAAGCGGTTGTGCTCGCTGCTGCTAGTCCTATTTGGATTGATGATAAAGTCATGGGGGTAGTGATTGCCGAAGAAACCACTCATGGTATTCGAACCCTGCGCAACAAAGCCTTAGAGAAGCTGTTTAATGTGATTTTAACCATCATGAGTATGGGCACCTTAGCGCTATTTTTCTTTGCTTCAAACATCTCAAGCCGTATTCGAAAACTACGCGATGAAGCTGAGCAAGCGATCGACAGCCAAGGGCGAATAAAAAATGAGATTCAGGGTTCTAAAGTTCGCGATGAGATCGGCGATCTATCACGAAGTTTTGCCAGTATCGTTAGCCGATTGAGCCAATACACTCATTATTTAGAGAATATGTCTTCGCGTTTATCTCACGAACTGCGCACCCCTGTCGCCGTGGTGCGCTCGTCGCTTGAGCATCTTGGTTTACAACAGCTTAGCCCTGATAGCCGCAAATATGTTGACCGGGCACAAGAAGGCGTTAACCGTCTCAATATGATCTTAAACAACATGAGCGAAGCCACTCGTTTAGAAGAGAGCTTATCTCATGCCGAAACGACTATTTTTCCGCTCGAAAAAGTCATCAATGGCTGTATGCAAGGCTATCAAATGACCTATCCCCAACAAGCATTTGAGCTCGATATTACCCAGGACAGTATTGCGATGTTAGGAGTGCCGGAGTATATCGCTCAGCTGATGGATAAACTTATCGCTAACGCCTTAGAGTTTAGTCATCCTGATAGCCCAATTAATGTTGCGCTGACACTCAAGCATAAATATGCCGAGCTGAGCGTCAGTAACCAAGGCCCCGCACTACCGGATAATATGGCCGAGCAGATTTTTGAGTCTATGGTGTCTGTGAGAGCACAAAAAGCGCAAGATAAACCGCATCTAGGTTTAGGCCTATATATTGCGAGACTTATTTGCCAATTCCATGACGGTAAAATTAACGCCTGTAATACCCAAGATAAGGCCGGGAATATCAGCGGCGTTAAGATCACGATTAAGCTACCAATAAGCAAAGAAAGTCTTTAAAGCAGTTGTAACTATCCCAATTATGACGACAGAGAAAATAGTGACTGAAAGTTTATACTGAAAATAATGACACTTTATTTTAGCCGTTTAGATGTTAAGATGGCTAAAATAATATCGATATTTAAACTGATGGAATTCGCCCGATGAAAAAAGAAACGCAGATAATCAGTCTAGGCCGAGATAAAAAATGGACCCAAGGGGTGATAAACCCGCCTGTTTACCGCGCATCGACTATGGTGTTCGATACTATGGAAGATATGCGTTTTGCCGCAAAAAATAAGGCTAATGGCGCAATGTTCTATGGCCGTCGTGGTGGCCCTACTCATTTTGCGTTTCAAGCGGCGATTGCAGAACTTGAAGGCGGAGTGGGCACAGCACTATATCCATCAGGAAGCGCCGCCATCAGCAATAGCCTGCTGTCATTTTTAAAAGCGGGCGATCACCTGCTTATGGTCGATAGCGCCTATGAGCCCACTCGTGATCTATGTAATAAGCTGCTTGCCGGTTACGGCATCGAAACCACTTATTACGACCCTATGATTGGTGATGGCATAGAAGCCTTAATACAGACTAATACTAAGGTGCTGTTCTTAGAATCTCCCGGTTCAATCACCATGGAAATACAAGATGTCCCCACTCTGAGCCGTATCGCCCTCCAGCACGATATCGTGGTGATGCTCGATAATACCTGGGCATCACCAATAAACTCGCGACCATTTGAGATGGGGGTCGATATTTCGATTCAAGCGGCAACAAAGTATATCGTCGGCCATTCTGATGTGATGATGGGCACTGCTACCGCGAACGACAAACACTGGGAACAGCTACGAGAAAATAGTTACCTTCTAGGCCAATGTACCTCACCAGATGATGTATATCTTGCTAGCCGAGGCCTAAGAACCTTAGGTATTCGCTTAGCCCAGCATGAACAAAATGCATTAAAAGTGGCTAACTGGCTTGCAACCCGCCCAGAAGTGGATCACCTGCGTCACCCCGCTTTTGAGTCATGTCCGGGCCATGAGTTTTTTAAACGCGACTTTAGCGCCTCAAACGGACTGTTTTCGTTTGTATTAAAACAAGGTGATATTAGGTCTGTTACCGCATTTGTTGAAAATATGCAGCACTTTAAAATGGGCTTTTCTTGGGGCGGTTTTGAAAGCTTAATTTTAGGCGTATTTGGCATCGATAAACTGCGCACAGCAACAAAGTGGGATAGCAGTAAACCACTCATTAGATTGCATATCGGCTTAGAGAACGTCGATGATCTCATTGCCGATCTTGAGGCCGCGTTTGAACGCTATAATCGAGTATTAAACACCTAAGCGAACTCTATTTAGCTTTTAGCAAAACAAGTCGGCCATGTTGTCGGCTTGTTTGCATTTGTCACAGAAAAAGATTCTTTGTTTTAGCTATTAGGTTAAATGCTTTATTATTAACAGCGTAAATGACCAAACCTAGAGAATCTTTTTAATGCAGCGCGCCACCGCCTCAAAAGGCTTTACCCTCATCGAACTTGTTATCGTGATTATTGTGCTTGGCATATTAGCAGTTATCGCTGCGGCTAAATATGTAGACTTTAAGCGTGATGCTGAAATAGCTCGGGTCAAGGCCGTTGCCGCTGCATTGCAGCAATCAGTTACCTTCTCCCACACTAAATGGCAGCTTATCGCAGGAGTTGGTGCGTTGAACGATCTACCTGACTTTGCCGGAGGGGAGCTTGATATGAACAGCTTTGGTTATCCCCTTGGTATTGGTAAAGGTAACCCGATGGGACAACCAAAAAATATCGGCCAAGGTGAGCAAGGCTGTGTTGATTTATGGAATATCTTACAACAAGATCCAGCCAGTGTTTCGTTATCTAGCATAGACAATAGCAGTGACTTTCAAGCCTATCGTCATCAAGCAGCTAGCAATCCCGATGGTCAAACACAGTGCACTTATGTACTGCGCACCCTTGGCGATACCAAGAGCCGCCAACAAGCCGATATAAAAATCCTCTATGACTCAGTCGCTGGTAGTGTTATTGCGCTTATTAACGATTAAGCCCAGCTTTACAAGCTAGCAGCCAATTTATTGCTTTCGCTCAAAGCATAAAGGCGGATATGATCCGCCTTTATAGTGCTTATATGATGCACTTAGATTGTGTACTTAAATAGTGTAGATGGATTGTGTGCTTGTACTGTTTTCGTGTGCTAAGGCTGATTGACTTAACTCACTTATCAAGCACTCTTATCTAGCCCATTTCGCCTCATTGTTCAATAGTGAGTAGTGAAGAGCAAAACTGAGCCGCAAGCAGATCAGTTGTTAATCACTGCTCCACCAGGGACCCACGCTTGTGTGCCATAAAGTGGCACGGTTGAGAGCGCATGCTTGTGGCTACCATTGGTCTCTTTGGTTGAGTAAGACAAATACAGTAATGTTTGGTTCTTTGCATCATAAATACGGCGTACTTTTAGCGATTTAAATAAGATGCTTAATGATTCTTTAAACACCACTTCACCGTTTTTACTCTTATCGATACTGGCAATTTCAGCAGCGGTGATCGGCCCTGTTTGACGACAAGAAATACTCATATCCGATGGGTCCGCCAGGCTTAAATCGGCCTCAATACGGCTAACATGACACGTCACACCAGGGATTTTAGGGTCGTGCCTAGCATCAATAATCACATCTTTGGTGGTAAATAAACCTAAACTCACCTTACCCACATCATCGCCACAACCACTTAGACCAAGTGTTACGGTCAGTGACAGTCCCAAGCTAATTAACAGCCCTTTAGTTAAGCCCTTCATATCCATTTCCTTTAGCGATTGAGTCAATCAATGAGTCATTGTGACTGATGTAATACTATTTGTGTCAATCTAAACGCCAATAGTCAGCGCTAACAGTAAACGAAATAGCGCTGAGTCGCGCTATTTTTCATTGCCCGTTAAGCAAATACCCTTTGTGCCCAGCGAGTCAGTCCTGCAGTCACACTACCAAAGTGATCCCCTACCACAATTGGGATCTCAGGGAATAAGCCCGAAATGCGTTGGTAAATAGCCGGGCTTCTCGCGGTGCCGCCAGTCACATAAATACGGTCTGGCATCACCCCTGATTGCTCAAGTGCTTCCCGCATCAAGGCTTCGACCTTTGATAACGGTATCGTTATCGCAGTTTCAAAATCAGCTTCACTCACCCTAGCATGTAATCCGTTAGCAATATATTCAAGTGGCGTATCGACGCTATCGCTGCTTGATAACGCTATCTTACTTTGTTCGGCGCTGCGTACTAATTTATAACCTAATTGGTCTTTTTGAACTTTTAGCAGACGCTGAATAAGCTGTGGGTTTTGGGCCTCTTTAATCAAGTCTTCGATTAGCTTTTTAGAGGCCAAAGCACTAAAGTCTCGCTGCGCACTGATATCATTTACTGCCACTGCATTCCAAAAAGGTTTACTTGGCACTGGCAGCTTATTTACCATTAAGCTTCCAAGCCCTAAATGCGGCATAAATGACGCCATAGAAAGCGCAATATCTAAATCATTACCACCAATACGCTGGCCACTATGACCTAAAAAATCTGCGCTACGGTCACGGTTATCAATATGATTAGGTCCCATTTTCACCATAGAGCAATCAGTCGTACCGCCACCAACGTCAACCACCAGCACGGTTAAGTTTTCATCAAGTGACGCTTCATAATCCATCCCTGCCGCTAGTGGCTCAAACAGAAAATCAACGTCGATAAATCCTGCGCGTTTTGCCGCTAACGATAATATCGCTTCAGCCTGTTGATTACTCTGCTCGCCACCTATCCCCTGAAAGTTTACAGGACGACCAATCACAGCATGAGTAATGACTTTCGTACCTAAATTCTTTTCCGCTTGAGTTTTAATATGCATCATCATCAAGGTGACGATATCTTCAAACAGCGCAATTTGGCTCTCTCTTAGTCCTGTTGCGCCAAGAAATGATTTAGGCGAACGCACATAAAAGCCTTCATCAGGCATATCTAAATAAGCGTCGATCGCTTGCTCACCGACAAACACCGCTTGTTCGTTAGGCAACAGATCCAACTCTCGACGGGCAGCAGCGGCGCGGCTTAATTGCGCCGAACGTAAACGAGTATACTCAGCCTGTTCTGCTTGAGGTAATTGCTTTAACACTGCCTCAGCAATGAGTTCCCTATCCATCGCGTAAAGCGTTGAGCTCAAATACTTAGAGTCACCAGATAAGGGTACCAAACGCACATCACCGTCTTCAATAACACCAATCGCACAGTTAGCACTACCGTAGTCAAAACCTACAAACATTCCCTTATCCTTTAAAGCGTAAAAAAGCCGTGCAAAATAACACACTCAGGCTCAGGGAAAAAGTGTCTTTGATAAATAAAAAAAGCAGCCAAAGGCTGCCTGTTAATATGTCTGTAAATTTAGCTCATCTTTAAGCTAGCAGGCTTGATTTTAAACCCTATGCGCTCTTTTCATTTTGTGCTTTTTTAAGCCGCTCTTTGTGAGTTCGACGACGTTCAATCACCTGACTGACATCACTACCAATATGTGCTTCACCGCGCTGCTTAGATAGCTGCACTTGGCGCTCTCGCTCCATAAATCGCTGACGCTGCTTATCACTGACCTTATCGATACAATGCAAGCAGCTTACTCCTTGAACAAAACTATCCAAAGCCATCTCTTCAGAAGTGATAGGCATACGACAAGCATTACATTGATCGTATTGTCCTTTTTCAAGGCTATGGTTTACCGCTACGCGGTTATCAAATACAAAACACTCACCTTGCCATAAGCTTTCTTCTTGCTTGACCTCTTCAAGGTATTTTAAGATCCCGCCTTCAAGATGATAGACCTCATCAAAGCCCTGCTCTTTTAAGTACGCGGTCGATTTTTCGCAGCGAATGCCTCCAGTACAAAACATAGCCACCTTCTTGTGCTTTACTGGATCGAGGTTTTGCTTCACGTACTCAGGGAATTCACGAAAAGTTTCTGTTTTGGGATCGACGGCATTTTTAAAGGTGCCAATCTGAACTTCGTAATCATTGCGGGTATCGACAAGCAAGACGTCAGGATCTGAAATCAACTGGTTCCAGTCTTTTGGTTTAACATAGGTGCCGACTACTTTATTAGGATCAACGCCTTCTACGCCCATGGTAACGATCTCTTTCTTAAGTTTTACTTTAGTGCGGTAAAATGGCATCACTGGGTCAAAAGAGAGTTTATAAACAATATTGTCTAAACCTGGCTGGCTCGCTAACCAAGCCAATAAATTATCGATAGCGGTTTGTGATCCCGCAACCGTGCCATTAATCCCTTCTTGTGCTAACAGTAATGTGCCTTTAATTTCCGACTCTTCCATCACCTTCAATAACGGGCTTTGTAACTTCTCAAACTCAGCCAAGGTCACAAACTTATACAGGGCACAAACAACTACTTTTGACATATTCATCCTTTTACTGCTAGCTGAAGCTTAACCTTCAGTGCATCTATTATCGGCAGCAAAACATGAGCCACCACGCAAAATTATCCGCGAATTCTACACGGATCACACCAGCACAAACAGGGATAAAAAGTAGGGTTACTTAGCTTGAGTGAAAAATGGAATGAAGGGTTGAATGAAGGTAAGTTATGCTTAACTTACCGGAAAACAAACAAATAAAGCCCTATTCATTAGCATTATAATTAATATTAATGATTGTTATTTAACAAATAAGCGTTGAAAATAGCGGCATAGCACAATTATTTAAGACCAAAATATGCCTCTGCCCACACTCTACTCCTTCAGACGCTGCCCTTACGCGATGCGCGCCAGACTCGGCATTTTCTTATCAGGCCAACATGTTAGTCTCAGAGAAATAGTGCTAAAACATAAACCAGAGCCTATGTTAGCAGCCTCCCCCAAAGGCACTGTGCCAGTGCTGATCCTACAAGACGGTGCTGTGATTGAAGAGAGCCTAGAGATCATGTGCTGGGCACTGATGAAGAATGATCCGCACAATTTATTGCAGCGCAATGATCCGCAAAAACAAGAAATCGCTAAAGCGCTGATCCATAGTAATGACCACAGTTTTAAACCTTGGCTAGATAAATACAAGTATGCCGATAGGCACCCAGAGCACAGCAAGCAATATTATCGACAGCAAGGCGAGCAGTATATCGCGCAGCTTGAAAGTATCTTGTCAAAGCATCCGCAACTTATGGGTAATCAAGTGTCAATTGCCGATTACGCTATTTTCCCGTTTATTCGCCAATTCGCTAGCGTAGATAAAAGCTGGTTTGATAATAGCGATTACCTGAATGTGCAGCGCTGGCTAAAGGCCCAGATAGAAAGTGATGAATTTAGTGCGGTTATGGGTAAATACCCAACTTGGCTTGACAGTGGTGAGAGCTTTGCGTTCGGCTAGAACATATTACTAGTAAGTAGATATGTAGCTAACTAACAAATATAAGTAACAAATATAAGTTTAAGTAAATACAGCTCGTTTTAGAACACAAGCGGCTCGTCGCAAGAAACACCTAACCCACAAAGAAAGGCAATAGCCTTACCATTGGTAATCTTGATCTTTACCTAGGTGATCTTCTTCAAAGCGGCGCGTTTCGTGGTGTGATTAGCATTTTTGATACAAAGCAAGGGGCAATTTGATTTTGAACAGAGGTGGCTAAAACGTTAAGGATGGCTCCAAGTTTAACTCTTCGTCAACCGATCATTTATAGACTAAATGATCGGTATGACTAACGAAGAGCTGCTTTATTCAATTAAGCAACTAATTAGTTAGCAGTTACTTAATATAAAGTTCACTGTCTACAGCCTGCTCTGCAGTTGGCTGTGGGACGATTTCGAACTTCTCATCAAAATCAACTTGAGCGGATTTTAGCTTGGTGAGTACTGATTGGTCACCAATAAATTCAGCTTTACTTGATTTTAGTAAATCATTAATGCTTACTGCGCCCATCAGTATTTTTGCCACATCTTGGCGAGTAATACGTAATGTTGCATCCGCCTTTGGCTTCTCCACATTTGATAATTCACTGGCATATTTTGACCATTCAAAATTATTAAAATTACCATTTGCCATTTCAGTAACGTAGAACTCTTTTGTATCTGTCACATCAATATTAAACGTAAACGGCGTATGTTGCGCCACTGTGGAATCTACTTTTACAGCAATAAAATCGAGTAGGTTATCAATCCCCATATTGGACAACACATCATTACTGGCCGCTTTTATTGAACCTGGCTGAATGCCAACTCTGGTTTCTTGTGCACCCGTTAGGTAAACATTTCGCCAGCCAGCACTTTCAGCTTGATAGCCTAACTGCTCATATGTGTCGGCGAGTAAACTACGTGCAGAACGATTGTCAGGACAGACATTCACAACTTTGTCCATGGCAGTCGCAACAAAACGATATTCTCCTTTAACAAAGTCCGCTTTTGCTTTTTCTGTTACGACATCACACCCACCCATATATTCAACAAATTTAAGTGCCTCAGCATCTACGGGTAAAGGGTTTAAATTGGATGGATTCATATCAAAATAGCCAAGGTACATATTATATACTGCACGGGCATTGTGACTGTAACTACCATGGTAACCGTTGGTATGCCAAGACTGCTGAATAGATTCAGGCATAACTTGGTAAATAGCATCACCAAGATCTTGCATAACCATACCATTATTAGCTAAACGTAATGTTTGGTTATGTGTGAAACCATAAGCATCACGTTGCATTTTTAAATATTCATTTATATTATCTTTGTCCCAAATCGGTGCAGAGTGAGAGCCAAACAAATGCTCTGCCTCATGGCCCCACAATTGTATCATCTCATTGATTTTCTTAGACCATTTAAGTGAATCACGAACCTTGGCACCACGTAATGTATAAATATTATGCATACCTTGATAAGTTAATTCGCCTGTCCAAATAGACTTCAAAGAAGGGATAAATGTCACCATTTCAGATGCGGCCTCAGTACCAGAAGCATCTAAAAAGTGCATTTCAACACCATCAATTGAATGCACCTCATACTCACTGTCCCAGTTCATTTCTTTATCGGGAAGTACATAAGACAACTCACCGTTAGCGACCCCTTTTGCAAGTGCAGCATCGACAATACCATGAGCATTGCGTCCTAGTGAGTTACCGTATTGATAGGTGACTCGTCTTGACATGGCGTTGCCTGCTAATACGTTCTCATCAACGATTTCTTTAGTAATATTTCGAGAACCATAAACTTTAACATCAGGGTTGTGCTCCAATACTGCGCGTGAACCACCAAAGTGATCACCGTGAGAATGTGAGTAAAGCATGGCAACGACCTTTAAATCTCCCCCCTCAGGGACTTCGGATAAGAAAAAGTTAAGTGCCGCAGCCATTGACTCTTTAGTCGTTAAGACGTCATAAACAATCCAGCCCGTTTTACCGCGAATAAATGTAGCAGATGCTAAATCAACACCTCGCACCTGATAAACTTGCCCCGGAACCACTTCGTACAAACCATTTGCAGCCTGATTAGCAACAGCTTGACGCCAAAGTGATGGGTTAACACTGTCAGGATATGCTTTGGCCGCTTTAGGGGTAACATCAATAAAAGTGCTGAACTTGTTGCGTATCACTTCACCGGTCGCAGTATCAAGTACCGCAATCAAGCCACGATTATTATCTTCAAATACCTTGGTATCTGCATAATTTAATGTTTTTGCCACCTGCTTATTAGCTTCTATGGTAGCAAGTGTGGCAGGCTTACCATCCATGTCTCTTAACTGTGCTGGGGTAAAATGCTCTAATTCACATTGGTGTCCATCTTCATGTTGGTGAGAATGACTCGTTGCATTCGCAGTTAATACATTAGACAAACTAGCAATGACTGCTACTGCGATGATTGATTTGTTCATAAATGACCTTTTTATTAGTTAATAATAAACGCTAGGGTGCTTAAGAAGTAGTTCAATGAAGCAACACAATTAACGGGACTAATTGCGTCATAAAGGCGAACTTCATTACCCAATTAATGGATCCATGATAATCAGGAAGAATAGTTAAAAACATGAGTTCACAATTGTATTACTCATAAGCCATACTTATATCTAAAAAATGACTCACCAGCATGCCACAATACACAATAAGTGTTAACAGCAGGTTAACTAAATATTAAATAAATACTAAGTGGACAGTAATTCATGGATTTAAACTTACTAGGCACCTTTACTAAGGTTTACAAACACCTTTCTTACACCAAAGCAGCTAACGAGTTAAATATAAGCCAAGCAGCGGTATCTCAGCGCATAAAGCATTTAGAACAAAACTTAAATACAGTTTTGTTTATTCGCAAAGGACGCTCAATTGAAGCCACTGCACACGCTAACTACATGATGACAAAGCTAGAACCAGCGGAACACTTAGTTCGTGAAGCCCTATATGAAATAGGCCATAAAATCTATGTACAAGAGCAGTTTGCTTTTGATTTAGTTGGTTCGAATATTAATATTCTTGCCTCCCCAGATAGCCAATCACAACTGCTTGATGATTTACGAAGGCGTAAAGTCGATTTAGTGGTGGATCTGGTGACAACCAATGATGCTAGTATTATCAGCGAGTTTTTGTATGAAGAACCCATGTTAATTGCCGTAGCCAAGGGCCACCCGCGAATCAAAGCTGACATGACAGTGGATGAATACTATGCTGAGCAACATGTCGCAATTAAAGCTCGCCGCCAAGATATTGATACCTTTACCTTGCTTGCCGATAACCCTAAACCTAGAAATATCGTATTTACAGCCAGTACAATGATGACCCAACTCACTTATGTTGCAAATAGCCAAGCGCTAGGCCTGACTACCACAAGAATCGCCAAATACGCTGCGCCTTTAGGGTTAGACTTTTTTCCTTGCCCAGTAAAGTTATCCAAAGCAAAATTTGAATTGCTTTACCACCGAGTAAACATCAATAACAAAGCTCACCAAGAGTTACGCCGACAAGTAAAAAAAGTCATCATGGATAAGAATTAAACACTATAGCCAGTCATAATGGATCAATAACATAGCGAGCTTTATCGACGAAATCGATGTTCAGAGTGGCTGCTCATCAGGCTTTTTCGGAGGAGATATTGATTCTGACTGCTGACGTTGCTGCACCTGTTGAAAGAAGAAATGAATGCCATTGAGCTGCAATTTAAGTGACAAGTTAGAGTCGTTTTTCCAGGTTCAGGCGGCGAAAATAATCTTCAATTTGAGCATTCGCTCTCGCTAAATCGAGAACTTAGATAAACGAAAATAGAATCGAGTAATCATGTAAATCGAAGTTAGTTTAAAAGTGCTATTGTTCTTGCGCATACTGATTTAAAAACTACAGGGCTACATTAAGAGCGACATAGGTGCTATATACCAACGATACAAAACTCTATACCCATGTGGTCGGCATTCGCTTTAGCCACACTTCGAGCCTAATGGATAGATAGAAGCTTAACTTGCCCCTGTGCACAGAAAAAATCGATAGTTGATTGTTGGTGAGGCGAGTGCCTTGGGACATCATACTTTCGGAAAAATACTTTGAGGAAAGTACTTTCGAAAAAAGTGATTCCAGCACTACATCTGCTGATCGACCCGAACATAGCCTTGCAAGTAAACGACTCTCACATCATCGTTCACACTGAATATCATTCCTGGATCTAAGTCTTGGATCACCATGACCTGCTCGCCAGACTCTAAAGTAATCATCATCTCTACTAAGCGTAATTCTTCATAGTAAGAGCTATCTCCGTAGCGATTACCAACTCCAGCACCCAGTAATGCGCCCAGAACCGTGGCAACATCTTGGCCAGAGCCGCCACCAAACTGATGACCTATCACCCCACCTATCAACGCGCCGCCAAATGTCTTCCAACCGGTGTTTCTATCTTCAACCAGCTGCTTTTGCGTAATATTACGCACAGAAACCACTTGTCCAAACTCCACCTTTTCAACTGGAACCGCTTGATTGCGATCATATGGTGCGGCAATTGCGGTCTGCATACCAAAAATTAAACAGATAACCGTGAAAACAATAAGATGAGGTTTCAACATAGGACTTTTTCCGCTAACTTTAAGGGTAAGTATATTTATTAATCTTACTCAATTGTGAACTCACTGTCCTATTTAAATCATGATCAACAAGGTTTTCCGCCGCCCGAGCAAGCATTAAGCGATCCTAATGGCTTATTAGCGGTTGGTGGTGACTTACACCCAGAACGTTTACTAACCGCTTATTATAACGGGATTTTTCCTTGGTTTAATCTAGATGATCCTATTCTATGGTGGTCGCCAGATCCCCGTGCGGTATTTGTACCTGGCAATATGAAAATTAGCCGTAGCCTAGTCAAGTACCTTAAAAAACAACAGTGGACCTATACCATAAATCATCACTTTGAGGCGGTTACCGCTGGTTGTGCTGAGCCCAGAGCAGGACAAGATGGCACCTGGATCTCAACTGAAATCCAACAAGCCTATCTGTCTTTACATCAACAAGGTCATGCCCATTCTCTGGAAGTTTGGCAAGATAAACAGCTTATTGGTGGGCTTTATGGCTTGGCTATTGGGCAAGTATTTTGCGGCGAGTCGATGTTTCATCGTGCAACGAATGCCTCTAAAGCTGCTATGATCGTATTACAGCAGCATTTACAGCGCTGCGGTTTTAAACTAATCGATGCACAGGTGGTAAACCCTCATCTAGATAGCCTTGGTGCGAAGTCGATTAGGCGCGATGATTTTCTTAGGCTATTAACCCACTTAAGAGATGGCGAAGTGAGCATTGATAGCTGGAGTAAGGCCGAGGTATCTATTGAACTCTAAATCTAGACCCGTCACGGTGGGCAGAACAAAGCCCTTTGCTTGTAGCTACTTAGACAATCAGCAAGAGCAATTAATGGTATTGCAAGAAGATGTTATTGACGCTAACTTATTCGAGCAACTGTTGGCGCTTGGTTTTCGTCGTAGCGGCAGCATGATCTATAAACCCCAATGCCCTCAATGTAGTGCCTGTTTACCCATTAGATTGCCCATTAATGAGTTTACAATTTCTAAAAGACAAAAGAGAACATTAAAAAATAACCAAGATTTAAGCTGGAAGATTGTTAACCATAAAACTAAGCAGCAATATCAATTGTACGAACGCTACGTTAATACTCGCCATCACGACGGCCCAATGTTTCCAGCGACCCCAGAGCAATACGATAGTTTTGCCACCGCGACTTGGATGCAACCGTTATTTATCGAGCTAAGGCAAGGCGATGAATTAATCGGCGTAGCCGTGACCGACGTGCTGCCACACAGTTTATCTGCCATATATAGCTACTTTGCTCCCGAGCACCATAAACGTTCATTAGGAAGTCTACTTATTTTGCTGCAAACTGAAATTGCAAAAATGATGAAAAAGCAGTTTCTATATCTAGGCTATCAAATTGATGAATCGAGAAAAATGAACTACAAACGCGATTACAGACCACACCAGATCTTAACTCATTCTGGATGGGTTACCGAGATAACAATCAAAAACCAGTGAATTAAACCATAACGAAGCTACAGATAGCGTATATACTCAACCATTGCTTTACAGTTGGGTTAATTTGCGGCATGATATGCCCGTTTTATTATTTGAAGGCTAACAGGATAACTGATTAATGGCGAAAGAAGACAACATTGAAATGCAAGGCACAATCCTTGAAACCTTGCCAAATACAATGTTTCGTGTAGAACTTGAAAATGGTCATGTCGTAACGGCACACATTTCAGGAAAAATGCGTAAAAACTACATCCGTATTCTTACGGGTGACAAGGTAACGGTTCAGTTAACACCTTACGATTTGAGCAAAGGACGCATCGTCTTCCGTGCACGCTAAGTTATTAGCCTATGTAACGTAAATTATAAAAAAGCCGGCTCGCGCCGGCTTTTTGTTGTCTTCTATTTCTGTGTTCGATTTTTTGTGTCGTTTTTAGTATCAATAGTTGGATCTGAACTACAGCTATAATCCCCCCCCTATCATCATAATGACTCGATACACTGCATTGATTGATGGTGCAATGAACCTGTTCATTATGCTCGTGCATGGAGCCAGTAAACGGGTTACTGACTCATACAAGGTACATTCAATACCCTAGCTTATACTGATTGGTATAAACCAAGGTTAGTGCGTCACTTTCTCTAACGATTCAGTGGTGATAACTATCTCATCTCCCTTAGTGTCAACCCGAGCAATACCGCCCTTCTCAAGTTCACCAAATAAGATTTCATCGGCTAATGGTCGCTTAATCAGTTCAGTCACGACTCTGGCCATTGGACGCGCGCCCATGGACTTGTCATAGCCTTTCTCAGCCAGTAATGTTCGAGCTTCATCACTCACTTCGAGTGTCACTGACTTATCATCGAGCTGCGCTTGCAATTCAACTAAGAACTTATCAACCACTTTCGCAATCACCGTCATATCTAAGTGGTTAAACCAGATAATTGAATCTAAACGGTTACGGAATTCAGGTGAAAACACCTTATTGATTTCCGATAACGCATCCTGAGTATGATCCTGCTGCTTAAAGCCTATAGACTTACGGATGGTTTCTTGTACACCCGCATTGGTGGTCATCACTAGGGTGACGTGTCTAAAATCAGCCTTGCGACCATTATTGTCAGTCAAGGTACCGTGATCCATTACCTGCAATAGTAAGTTGTAAACATCTGGGTGAGCTTTTTCAATCTCATCGAGAAGCACTACGCAGTGCGGGTTTTTAATCACAGCATCAGTGAGTAATCCACCTTGGTCATAACCAACATAACCTGGCGGCGCACCAATTAGACGCGATACCGTATGACTTTCCATGTATTCAGACATATCGAAACGAACGAGATTAAGGCTTAAGCACTTGGCTAACTGGCTGGTCACCTCGGTCTTACCCACACCAGTAGGGCCTGCAAACAAAAAGCTACCCACTGGTTTGTTTTCGCCACTGAGTCCACTTCGAGACAAGCGAATCGCAGAGCTAAGCCCTTCAATCGCCATATCTTGACCAAACACGACCATCTTAAGGTTACGCTCAAGGTTTTTAAGCATATCCTTGTCAGAGCTCGATACGGACTTCTCTGGGATCCGCGCCATCTTCGCGATAATCGATTCAATTTCTGACTGACCAATGGTCTTTTTACGTTTGCTCGCTGGCTGCATCGCCATACGCGCCCCCGCTTCATCAATCACGTCAATGGCCTTATCAGGTAGATGTCTATCATTGATGTGCTTGTCGGACAATTTCGCCGCCACACTCAGCGCAGCCATGGTGTAACGCACATTATGGTGCTCTTCGTACTTTGACTTAAGACCTTGTAAAATCTTGGTGGTCTCAGCAACCGAGGGCTCGTTAATATCCACTTTTTGGAATCGACGGGCTAAGGCACGATCTTTTTCAAAAATACTTTGATACTCTTGGAACGTTGTTGAGCCCATGCAACGTAACTTGCCGCCAGATAACAACGGCTTTAGCAAATTAGAGGCATCCATGACGCCGCCTGACGCGGAGCCTGCACCAATAATGGTGTGGATCTCATCGATAAACAATATCGCATGTTCGTCATTTGCCAGCTCTTTTAGCAAACCTTTAAAGCGTTTTTCAAAGTCGCCGCGGTATTTTGTACCCGCGAGCAGCGCACCTAAGTCGAGCGAATAGACAGTGGCCTGACTCATCACTTCAGGTACTTCTTGCTTGACGATACGATAAGCTAAGCCTTCGGCTATTGCCGTTTTACCCACCCCCGCTTCACCGACAAGCAATGGGTTATTCTTACGGCGACGGCAAAGAATTTGAATCGAACGCTCAATCTCTTCTGTGCGGCCAATAAGTGGGTCTATACTGCCGCTCTTGGCTAATTCATTTAGGTTAGCGGTAAACTGTGACAAGATACTGCGCTCTTCTTCTGCCTCAGTTTGCTCCTCGCTCCTATTAGGTTCAGAGTCGGTATCGATATCGTTTTTTGAAAAACCATGAGAAATAAAATTAACAACATCTAAACGTGTCACATCGCCTGTGCGCAGCAGGTAAACAGCTTGAGATTCTTGCTCACTAAAAATGGCAACTAAGACGTTGGCACCATTGACTTCATTGTGCCCTGAAGACTGCACATGAAACACCGCTCTTTGTAAAACACGTTGAAAACCAAGCGTTGGTTGAGTTTCTTTTTCGTCTTCTGGATCGGAAATAATCGGAGTCGTTTGTTGAATGAAGCTAGCCACTTCATCCCTGAGTTTTTCTAAATTTGCTCCGCAAGCAACTAACGCCTCTTGTGCGGCAGGATTATCGATTAACGCCAACAATAGATGCTCTACCGTCATGTATTCATGACGTGCATCTCTGGCTTGTTGAAAAGCCAGGTTTAAGGTGACTTCAAGATCTTTATTTAACATAAGCACCCCCTAAAAAAATTAACAACAGAGCGAACCCAATTAGGCTTCCTCTAATGAACACAGTAACGGATGTTGGTTTTGTCTTGCAAATTGATTTACTTGCGCAACCTTAGTTTCTGCAATTCCAAAGGGGTAAATTCCACAGATCCCTTTGCCTTTATGATGAATTGCCAGCATGATTTCCGTTGCTTGCTGCTCATCTTTCTTAAAAAACAGTTGTAAAATCTCAATGACAAAGTCCATCGGTGTGTAATCATCATTGTTTAAAACAACTTTATACATAGAAGGCTGTTTAAATTCGGCTTCAACACTCTCTTCTACATGTTCAATGTTTTCTGTTCTACTCATATCCCAATATTAGCCTCTAGTCTTGGCTTGTACCAATCGATTATGTAACTCAGTCTGTTTGTTGAACAAATTCTATCAAATTATACTCAGGTACGACTTGTTAAAAAATGTTATCCTTTTGTTAACTTTATCTTGACAACCACTTATCCAGCTTTCATTCTGTTCATTAAGCGAGGAGTTTCCCCGCTGATAAGTTTTACTATCTTACTGGGAAGTGAACAACAGAAGGAAGTGGAAGTATGGCAAGCGGAACTGTTAAATGGTTCAACAACGCCAAAGGATTCGGGTTTATATGCCCTGATGCTGGCGGTGAAGATGTTTTTGCACACTATTCTACCATTGAAATGGAAGGCTATCGAACTCTAAAAGCAGGCCAACCAGTCAGTTTTGAAGTAGAAGCAGGTCCAAAAGGTATGCACGCGTCAGCAATATCGCCAACGAACTAATATCTATCTAGGTAAGCATCTAGATAAGCAAGTATTCAGATACTTATTTAGCTTGGTATTAAGTTGGAGAGAAACAAAAAAGCAGAGTAGTTAGCTACTCTGCTTTTTTATTGCCTAAACTTTCTCAATAGCCGTTAGTCAATAACCGTCTCTCAATAAACAGTTCTCAAATAAAAAGGCCTGCATGAATGCAGGCCTTTGTGTTTAAGCATTGATCAAGCGCTTTAGCCAACAATGCTATTGAGCGTTGCGCTAGGTCGCATTGCTGTTTCAGCTTTAGCCGCGTCTAAACGGTAGTAACCGCCTAAATCAACTGCCGGACCTTGAACACTGTTGAGTTCGCTAACAATCTTTGCTTCATTGTTAGTTAACGACTCTGCCAAAGCACTAAATTCAGCTTGTAACTGAGGATCTGCAGTTTGTGCAGCAAGAGCCTGCGCCCAGTACATTGCTAAGTAGAAATGGCTACCTCGGTTATCAAGCTCACCCACACGGCGAGATGGCGACTTATTGCAATCTAAGAATTGACCGATTGCAATATCTAGCGTATCTGCCAGCACTTGTGCTTTACTATTATCCGTAGTTTGGCTTAGGTGCTCTAGCGACGCGGCTAGTGCAAGGAACTCGCCTAATGAGTCCCAGCGCAGGTGACCTTCTTTCTCAACCTGCTGGACGTGCTTAGGTGCACTACCGCCCGCGCCAGTCTCAAATAATCCACCACCATTCATGAGTGGCACGATTGAAAGCATTTTCGCGCTTGTACCTAGCTCAAGAATAGGGAAAAGGTCAGTCAGATAATCACGTAATACGTTACCCGTTACCGAGATCGTATCTTTACCCGCTTTCACGCGGTCCAGTGTGAAACGAGTCGCTTCAACCGGTGACATAATGTGAAGCTCAAGGCCATTTGTATCGTGATCTTGTAGGTAAAGCTCCACTTTCTTGATGATTTCAGCATCATGAGCGCGGGCAGCATCCAACCAAAATACCGCTGGCGTTGCAGATAAACGTGAACGATTAACGGCAAGTTTTACCCAATCACGGATGGGTGCGTCTTTCACCTGACACATTCTGAAAATATCGCCCGCTTCAACATCGTGTGACATTAACACCTTGCCGTTTTGGTCAACTATGTTAACCGTGCCTGCAGCTGCAATTTCAAATGTCTTATCGTGGCTACCGTACTCTTCCGCTTTTTGTGCCATAAGGCCAACGTTTGGCACGCTGCCCATAGTGCTTGGATTGAACGCACCATTATTAATACAAAAATCGATAGTTTCTTGATAAACACCGGCATAACAACGATCTGGGATCATTGCTTTCATGTCTTTTAGTTGGCCATCTGGCCCCCACATTTGACCAGACGTACGAATAGCCGCAGGCATTGACGCATCAATAATCACATCACTTGGTACATGTAGGTTGGTGATCCCTCTATCTGAATCGACCATGGCGAGCTCAGCACGATGGCTATAAACTTCTGCAAGATCAGCTTCGATTGCCGCTTTTTGATCGCTTGGTAATGTGGCTATTTTGGCGTAGACATCGCCCAAACCATTATTAACATCGACACCCAACTCTTCAAATAACTCACCGTGTTTGGCGAAAACGTCTTTGTAATAAACTTTAACCGCGTGGCCAAATAGAATGGGATCAGACACTTTCATCATCGTCGCTTTTAAGTGCAAGGACAATAAAACATCCTGCTCTTTAGCGAGATTGGTTTCGCGTTCATAAAAATCAACCAGTGCTTTTTTGCTCATCACAGCCGAGTCAATCACCTCACCCGCTTGCAAAGCAATTGCAGTGCGCAATACTTGCTCAGACCCATCAGCCTTATTCAAGACAATGGATACACTACCCGCATCGGCAACGGTTACTGATTTTTCACTGCCGTAAAAATCACCTTCGCTCATATGTGCAACGTGTGACTTAGAGTCCGCTAACCACTTGCCCATTGAATGCGGGTTTTTCTGAGCAAACTTCTTCACAGACCCTGGCGCACGGCGATCTGAGTTACCTTCACGCAACACTGGGTTTACTGCGCTGCCCTTTATTTTGTCGTAGCGAGATTGGATCTCTTTTTCTACGTCATTAGTAGGTTCATCAGGATAGTTGGGGATGTCATATCCTTTATTCTGTAATTCAAGGATACAAGCCTTAAGCTGTGGAATCGATGCGCTAATGTTAGGTAGTTTGATAATGTTAGCTTCTGGTTTTTTTGCTAATTCGCCTAATTCAGCAAGTGCGTCACTAATACGCTGCTCTGCAGTTAGGTTTTCAGGGAAATTTGCAATCACACGACCAGAAAGAGAAATATCACGGGTTTCTACGTCAACGCCGGCAGTTTGGGTAAACTTTTGGATAAGTGGTAACAAAGATAATGTCGCTAGAGCTGGGGCTTCGTCCGTTTCGGTATAGATGATCGTTGATGTTTTATCGTTCATTTTGTGTCCTACATTGATTTAATTTTAAGATTTTTATAATAATTATTGTCTATTTCTACGATTGAAAAGCTGTGGCAGTCCTACCCTATCACTTTGTATTGTTAGCGATAATTTATGCGATCTTGTGTGTGATAAGCCAGAACCTTTATTCGCGACACCTCTCACAAATAAGATTAACTGGTTGCGGATCACACTTTTTAATTGTCGACATCATAAAACATTCCACGCAATATTCAAATTCCACTATTGGCGAATGAACAGTACAATAGATTAAATAGTCCTTCATAGATGAAAAGTATCGCCGCCGTGACACAAGCATTTTCAAAAAAGTCAGCCAAGACCACCAATAGCCGAAATAACAATCACATTTCGGGCTTTAGCGCTAAAACGGCGAATAAATCGACTTACCGTTCTCAACTCGATGGTAAAGTTGGCAGCAATCCCAATAGCAGATCTAATGCCAAGCCACGTGCGAAGCCACATTCAAACACCCAAGTAGCAAAAACCGTTGCCAACCCAGTGATCGTACTATTTAACAAACCATTTGATGTTCTTTGCCAATTTACCGATGAGCAAGGGCGTAAAACGTTAAAAGACTATATTCCAGTGCCTGACGTTTATGCCGCTGGCAGACTCGATAGAGACAGTGAAGGGCTACTATTATTGACCAATGACGGTAAGCTGCAATCGCAAATCACCGAGCCTAAAAAGAAAACCTATAAGACCTATTGGGCTCAGGTTGAAGGAGCCCCCGGTGAGAGCGATCTTGAAAAGCTTCGTCAAGGTGTTGAATTGAAAGACGGTATGACATTACCCGCTAAAATTTGCATCATGGATAACCCTGCTATATGGCCGCGTACACCGCCAATTCGTGAAAGAGCGAATATTCCGACGACTTGGTTAGAGATACAGATATGCGAAGGCCGTAATCGTCAAGTGAGACGCATGACTGCTCATATTGGTTTTCCAACGTTAAGATTAATCCGCTATAAAATAGGTCAATGGAGTCTAGATGGCCTACAAAACGGTGAATATCGTCAACTTGATATGAAATAACTATCAATGTGAGTGACCAGCAATGTGAGTAACAGGCAATGACAGAGCGCTATAAACCTAACACCACAGTGGCTTGTGTTATCGAAGCTCAGGGGCAATTTCTGCTAGTCGAAGAGTTGATAGAGGGTGAACTCAAATACAATCAACCAGCCGGTCACTTAGAGCCCCATGAGTCAATCCTTGCAGCCTGTATCCGCGAAGTTAAAGAGGAAACCGGCTTACGAATACAACCACAAGGTTTAGTTGGGATCTATCAGTTTAGTGCCAGTGACTCGCTGGCATTTGTTCGCTATACCTTTCACCTGAAACTTGACCAAGTAAAGCTATCTACACCCGAAGATCCCGCCATTATAGGGCTTAAGTGGTATTCGTTTGCTGAGATAAAAGCCTTATCAAACCAGCTGAGAAGCCCTTTGGTGATCAAATCGATTAGCGATTACTTGGCAGGTAAAAATTACGACCTCAGCATTATTAATGATGACTATTTCTAAAGGCTAATACACTTTAAAGCCAAACTAAAATAGCATTCATACTCATTTATTCTGTTAAGTTATTCTTCTTTTTAATCATCATGGGTGAATATTCGACACTGATGACAATAAAGCTTCAAAGATAAATACTTGCTAGATAGCCCAGCTTCATAATGCGTGATAGAATATGCACCCGCAGAAAGCCGCGGTTTGAACACGGTCACTCGATTGTAAAACCCATTCATCGAGCCACCGATTCGCAGCAATATTCAGTAATCACAAAGGTTTTTTTAAGATTTATGACGTCAATCGAACCCTCTCATCTTGGTAAAAAAGTCATCGTCGGCATGTCCGGTGGTGTAGACTCATCAGTTTCAGCCTACCTGTTAATGAAACAGGGCTATCAGGTTGAAGGCCTGTTCATGAAGAACTGGGAAGAAGATGACACGGATGAATATTGCGCAGCAGCTGACGATCTTAAAGATGCACAAGCTGTTTGTGACAAACTAGGCATTAAACTGCACACCGTTAACTTTGCGTCTGAATACTGGGACAATGTATTCGAGTATTTCCTTGCCGAGTACAAAGCTGGCCGTACGCCGAATCCGGATATCATGTGTAATAAAGAGATTAAGTTTAAAGCTTTTCTCGAATTTGCAGATGAAATTTTAGATGCCGATTACATTGCAATGGGCCACTATGTGCGCCGCCGTGATATTGATGGCACCAGCCAGATGTTACGTGGTATTGACGGTAATAAAGACCAAAGCTACTTCCTATATACACTTGGCCATGAGCAGGTTGCTCGCTCACTATTCCCTGTAGGCGAATTAGAGAAAAGCGAAGTGCGTGAAATAGCCAAAGAAATGGGGCTAATTACTCACGATAAGAAAGACAGTACCGGGATCTGCTTTATCGGTGAACGTAAATTTACCGATTTCCTACAAACTTTCTTGCCAGCCCAACCCGGTAATATCGAAACCAGTGAAGGCGAAGTCATCGGAACCCACCAAGGTTTGATGTATCACACGCTAGGTCAGCGCAAAGGCTTAGGCATTGGCGGTCTTAAAAACAGTAACGAAGACCCATGGTACGTGGTTGAAAAAGATCTTGTGCGTAACGTGCTAATTGTTGGTCAAGGTGGTCATCACCCTCGCCTAATGTCAAATGGCTTAATTGCTAATCAATTACACTGGGTAGATAGAAAAGGCCCTGCTGACGGCTCAAAAATCACGGTTAAGACCCGTTATCGCCAACAAGATGTGCCTTGCAGCGTAACCTATGATAGTGACGATGTGTTACGTGTCATTTTCGATGAGCCAGTTGCTGCTGTGACACCAGGACAATCTGCCGTTTTCTATGACGGCGAAATCTGCCTAGGTGGCGGGATTATTGACGCACTAATAAGAGATTAATCAATGAGTGATCAGCTGTTTGAACGCACTATGGCCTTTGCCGGGATATTACAGGCGGTGGCACAAGTTCAGTATATTGCAAGGCACGGTGACTCAGATAAAGACGCGCTAGCAGCTAGCCTGCAATCGGTTTTGGTGACGAACCCAGAAACCACTAGCGATGTTTATGCCGACAAAGTTGCACTGAGAAAAGGCTACGAGCTTATCGTTAGCCAACTTGGTGACGCCAAGCAAAAAGATGTCGAGGTGACTCGCTATTTAGTCGGTATTCTTGCTTTGGAGCGAAAACTCACTCGCTCTTCTAATACCATGGGCATGTTGTCTGAGCGCATCAATCAAATTCATCGTCAGCTTAGCCACTTTGAGATCACTGACGAGCAAGTAATTGCTAATTTTGCCGGCATTTATAGCGACATCATTAGCGAGCTTGGTCCCAAACTCCAGATCTCTGGTAATCCAGAGTTCCTAAAACGTACCCAAACACAACAAAAAATTCGCGCCCTATTACTGTCTGCCATGCGTAGCGCAGTGTTATGGCGTCAATTAGGAGGCAAGCGTAGGCACCTTGTCTTTGCAAGAAAAACAATAGTAGACACAGCTATGAAAAGCCTCACCCTATAATATTTAAGTCAAGTTCATCAAGGAGCTTCTAATGGAACTTTCCGCACTAACTGCTATCTCTCCGGTAGACGGTCGTTATGGTAGTAAAACCGCCTCATTAAGAGGGATTTTCAGCGAGTACGGCCTGACCAAATACCGTGTTCAAGTCGAAATTAACTGGCTAAAGCTGCTTTCTAGCTGTCCAGAAATTGAAGAAGTTCCACCTTTTAGTGAAGCAGCATTGGCTTTACTTGATCAAATTAAAGATAACTTTAGCGAAGCAGATGCTCAGCGCGTAAAAGATATTGAAGCAACAACAAACCATGACGTAAAAGCGGTAGAGTACTTCATTAAAGAACGTATTGCTGATAACGCAGAGCTTGTTGCTATCGACGAATTTGTACACTTTGCTTGTACTTCTGAAGACATTAACAACCTATCACACGCTTTAATGTTGACTGAAGCACGTGAGCAAGTGGTTGTGCCATATTGCCAGAAAATTATTGATGCAATTAAAGCATTAGCAAAAGAGCACAAAACGGTTCCATTGATGTCTCGTACACATGGTCAACCAGCGTCTCCTTCAACGCTTGGTAAAGAGATGGCTAACGTTGCTGTACGTCTAGAGCGTCAGCTAACTCAAGTGTCAAACGTTGAGATCATGGGTAAGCTAAACGGCGCGGTAGGTAACTACAACGCTCACATCTCTGCTTATCCAGAAGTTGATTGGCATGCACTGTCACAGCGTTTCGTGACAAGCCTTGGCATTAACTGGAACCCATACACGACTCAAATCGAGCCCCACGATTACATCGCAGAACTGTTTGATGCGTTAGCACGTTTCAACACAATTTTGATCGATTTCGATCGTGATATTTGGGGTTACATCGCACTCGGTCACTTTAAGCAAAAGACCATTGCCGGTGAGATTGGTTCTTCAACCATGCCACATAAAGTTAACCCAATCGACTTTGAAAACTCTGAAGGTAACTTAGGTATTGCTAACGCCTTGATGCAACACCTTGCGGCTAAGCTACCCGTATCTCGCTGGCAGCGTGACCTTACTGACTCAACAGTGCTACGTAACTTAGGTGTTGGTATAGCTCACTCTCTAATCGCTTATCAAGCGACATTGAAAGGGATTAGCAAGCTACAAGTTAACGAAGAGCAGCTTCGCAAAGAGCTTGATGGTAACTGGGAAGTGCTAGCTGAGCCTGTGCAAACGGTTATGCGTCGTTACGGTATCGAAAAGCCATACGAAAAGCTCAAAGAGTTGACTCGCGGTAAGCGCATCGACGGTGAGCAGCTTGCCGTATTTATCGATGGCCTTGAGCTTCCAGATACAGTGAAAGTTGAACTGAAGAAGATGACACCTGCTAACTATATTGGCCGTGCTGAAACTTTTGTTGACGAGTTAAACTAATAGCTCACTTAATCCTTTAGATAGCCACTGACTATTAAAGGTTTTAATAAGGCGTTAAGCTTAGGCTTAACGCCTTTATTTTATCCACTTTTCATCTATTGCGAGCAGCGCCCAGATTATGTTTAGTCTTAACTTTGATACCAGCGAATTTTTAAGCCTATATTGGCAAAAAAAACCACTCCTGATCAAAAATGCTTTTCCAAACTTTGAAGATATCATTAGCCCAGATGAACTTGCTGGTCTTGCTTGTGATGAAGCCGTCGCTTCACGAGTCGTTGTTACCAAAGAGAATGATTGGCAGATCCTTGATGGCCCCTTTGAAGACTACGACCAATTTGGCGAAAAAAATTGGCAACTACTCGTACAGGCATTAAACCATTGGCATCCAGATTCAAGCGAGTTCATCAATGCATTTCGTTTTATTCCTGACTGGCGCTTTGATGACTTAATGGTGTCTTTTGCCACTCCTGGTGGCGGTGTTGGCGCTCATATCGATAACTATGATGTATTTATTATTCAAGGCGAAGGCCAGCGTCACTGGACTGTAGGTGATAAAGGCCAATACGCGGCTAAAAATAATGATCCAACCACCCCATTAATCGAAGGCTTCGAGCCCATTATCGATGTGGTATTGGAAAAAGGCGATCTACTCTATATCCCACCTGGCTACCCTCATCAAGGTCAAACATTGACGTTAGCAATGAGCTATTCAATCGGCTTTAGAGCCCCGAGCCAACAAGAGTTATTGAGTGAAGTCGCCGATGCTCTCATCGATAATAACCTTGGGCTTAAAAGATTCACATCGAGTAATGAACCACAAACCGCCAGTGAAATTAGCACAGCCCACCAGCAAGGTATGATGGCATTGGTAACCGAGCTCGCATCTGACCCAACTTGTTACCAGGTTATATTAGGTAAAATGCTTAGCCAAAATCGTTTCGAACTGGATATTTGTGAACCAGAAGAGGCCTACAGCGCGGAAGATATTCATGATTATATCGAACAAGGTGCCCTTCTCTATCGCATAGGCGGATTGAAACTGCTTAGGTTAGAGAATGATACTGTCTCTCGATTTTTTGCTAACGGTGAAATATTTGAATACCCGCAAGAGATTGAAGCTGACGTAACGCTATTATCTGAATCTTTTTACTTTAGTAATGAACAAGCCACAGCGCTAATACAGACTCCTGCAACGCAGATATTGTTATTAGAGCTACTGAACCGAGGCTATTTGTATTTCGGTGAGTAAACTTGATTCACTAAATGGCGTGATAAAATACAAGCATAAAAAAGGCATCAAAATGATGCCTTTTTTATTTAAGAGCGACGAACTAATTAAGTGCTCGGGCCCCAGATGCTGTCATCCGCTTGCATCTTATATAAGCTTTCTGCGCGAGAAATTAACAGCTGGGCAAATTTTGCCTGAGCAGGATCTTTGGTGAGTCCCGAGCGTTGAATATTTTCAGCCTGCATCTGCCACATCATTGAAAAATGACGAACTGCATCACGTGCTGTAGCGGCAACACTAATATCGACATAATCAGACGGTAAATCACCAGACATCACCCAAAATGTTTTCTTATTCGGCTTTTTAGAATCGATTTTCCAAATAGCAACATAAGGCGCTAAGTAGCGGCTTTCTTCAGGGTGAACTTTATCAGGCATGATGCCCTTTTCAGCCAAAAACTTATTCGCCTTTTGAAACTGAGTTCTAATCCATTCTTGTCTTAGTTGTTCTTGGTCTACTGCTTGTTCAGCCATTTACACTTCCTTTCTTATTGTTATTTTTTATCTCTACCCTTTCTCTGAACAGTAAAACATGCACAGCTGTTAGGCTTTAATCAAGCTAATACTTTACGTTAACGTAAGTTGGAAAGCAAAATTGCCAGATAGATCACAAATAATCCTAATCTTTACTTTGTTGAGAGTATCCCTAAATGCTATCGTTCTGCAATAAATATAACAAGTAGGCTACCCTGTAATCACACAGCGGCGGTCATTCGATGCTCACAGCGGAGATCAACAAGTGGCAGTTTTTAATCACATCTCTTTCGACGACCATGAACAGGTCGTTTTTTGTCATGATAAAGAAAGCGGCTTAAAAGCCATTATCGCCATCCACAATACGAATCTTGGACCTGCCGTTGGTGGCTGCAGAATGTGGAACTATGAGTCTGATGACGAAGCCATCACTGACGTACTGCGCTTATCGCGCGGCATGACCTATAAGAATGCGATGGCAGGTTTAGCGATGGGTGGAGGTAAATCTGTCATTATCGCTGACCCAAAAGTACAGGATAGAGAAGCCCTATTCAGAGCTTTCGGCCGCTGTATACATACTCTAGGTGGTAAATACTTTTCAGCTGAGGATGTTGGTGTATCAACTGCCGACATTATGATCGCGCACCAAGAAACGCCATATATGGCTGGCCTAGAAGGCAAAAGTGGCGATCCATCTCCATTTACGGCTTTAGGAACCTTTTTAGGTATTAAAGCTGCAGTTAAGCACCAGCGTGGCTTAGACAGCCTAAAAGGCTTAAAGATCTCAGTACAAGGCGTTGGACATGTTGGCTATTACCTTTGTCGTCACCTGCACGCTGAAGGCGCTGAGCTGATTGTTACCGATATTCATAAAGAATCGTTAGACAAAGTCGCCACTGAATTTGGTGCAACGGTTGTGGCGCCACAAGATATCTATCATCAAGATGTGGATATTTACGCCCCTTGCGCGTTAGGTGCCACGATTAACGACATCACTATCCCTATGCTAAAAGCCACCATTGTTGCTGGTTGTGCTAACAACCAGCTAGCAGAAGTTCGCCACGGTGAAATGTTGAAAGATTTAGGCATTTTATACGCACCAGATTATGTAATTAATGCTGGTGGCATTATCAATGTCTCTTTCGAAAAGGATTACGACGCAGCTGCAGCTACTGCAAAGGTAGAAGAGATCTACAACACTTTACTGACCATTTTCGCGCAGTCTGATGAGCAAAACCGCACCACTGGGGATGTAGCAGACGAAATGGCAAGAGCCATAATTAACGCTGCCAAGTAAGCCTGTTAATAGTTTCATACTTAGCAAAATAATACCCAGTCAAATTGGCTGGGTATTTTTATGCCTCCCGTTTACTCGTCTATCGTTCATATATATTTTTGTGATTGATATTACTCGTCGCAACAAATACATAGCGCACTGTAAACTGATAACGCCTATTTCGAACTGGCAAAGATAGCGAACCTCTGCTTGAATTAAGACCCCTGCAATAACAAAGGTTCGAGGCGATGGTGACATTTAAATATGCACTTAACCAAGATAATATCGAGTTACAAGCCAGTAACTGGTCTGGTTTAGAGCAGATGTACATCAATGGTAAGCGCGTCTCAAGTAAACTCAATTTCGGCCAACAGAGTGAACATAGCCTAGTACTGAATGACGGAAAACCGGCTAAACTGCACTTGTTTCTTGATCCAAAGACAGAGCAACTGGTCTGCCAGATTTATAAGCAAAACCACTTAGTCACCATCCTAAGACAAGGGAAAACAGAGCTCTATCGAAGCCGCCAACTCACTCAGCAGGGAATATTAGCTATCGGAATGGTCATCGTATTTCTTCTCACTTTAAGTTAAGCGTTCTTAATTAAAGGCTCTTAGCTAAACCTCTCATTAAAATGTCTCAGCCTAATCATCCGAATCCTGCCTCACGAGCTCTGTAATACTGACGCTACAGTACTAATGCAATAGTACTAACGCAACAGTACTCGCGACATAGCTAACCCCTTAAAAACTATAATGTCACCACATTTAGCATAACGAAATGCTGTCACCTGTAATACAAACCAACTGAGTGTTTTGATAGTTACCACTTCCTGCTGTCACTGTTGTTATCGACAATTTTTGTTTATCTGTGCCATTTTCAATCAAAACAGCTTTTAATATGGTGCCATCACGCACAAAGCTTACAGCACCTACAAAATCACCCACGTAAAGATCTCGATAGAGTTTAACGCTCGCACTACCTATTGAGCGAGGCTCTAAGCGCCCCTCTGTTACAACAAGCGTTGAGCCACTAGCCAAATTAATTGCTTTAATAAAAGTGCCCGCACATTCGGTTGTTGATGCTTGAGGCTGTGTACTTGATTGAGGTGTTGGCTTATTGACGTTTGCTGAGCAGCCACTGAATAATGATGCAGCGCATAGCGTGATAATTAGCGATTTCATATAAACTCCTTAGACGATTGACTTCATTATAGTCATAGCGATTAGCGAGTAACACGATTTAAGCCAATAGGAGCTAAATGAAAAAAGATGATTTAAGGCGGGAGGGTAAAATTCAATAAACCGAACTAAACCAGCAAGAACCAAACAAGCAACCGCTAAACAGGCAACAACTAAACAAACAGAGACAGAATAAAAGTTAACCAAATTGAGTTACTGTCTAAAGCCTACAGCGATACCAACCTAGTAGCGATTGATTTTATTCAACAGCTTTAAGAAAGTTTGTCGCTCTTCTTGCGCTAAGTTATCTAAGAACGCCTCATTGACTCTTTCAGCTTCTCTGATTAAATCTTGCTCTAGCGCTTTACCGCTATCGGTGAGGTATATTTGAAAGGCGCGGCGATTTTCAGCATCTTGATGCCGAGTGATTAAACCTTGCTGTTGTAATTGATCGAGTAGCCGAGTCATAGTGTAATTGGCAACATCACAACGCTTAGAGAGCGTGGTTTGAGTCACGCCCTCCTCCTGCCATAATGAAAACAACACTGGCCATAGTTTAATATCTAACTGGTATCGTCTAAGGCGTTGATCTAATAAATTTTGTAGCTCAACATTCAAATGAGACACCAAATATCCCAGACTCTCAAATCGATTCAATCAGTACCTCCACGACTCTATAGGCTTCATTTAATCTTATCACTTACACTAAAAGAAACTAGCCTTCATGAGCACTTATTGCTCACATTCATTCAAACAGCTTATAAATCATTATGTTGAATGAAGATAAATCAGCGGGGTCAATATCACCGTCATTAGGCAATAAATGCATCGATAAAGCGATAATAACAAGCTCGATTTAGCCTTGCTTCAATACCTCGTTCAAGTGTTAAGGTAATGCTATCCTCACCAACAACAAACTGCTCAAAACTTTCGATATTATGTTCGCTATTAATACTCGTTTTAAGCCTGAATCCCGCTTCACTTTTAGGCTGATAGTCAACAATGATTAACGCTTGTTCAGCAACGGTTACTCGCAATGTTTCAACAGGCGTAATAAGAAAGTACTCACCATCGATGCGATTTAAAATAGTGGCAAACAGCTTACAAAACTTAACAGGTAGTATTTCACCTCGATAAAACCATTCACCATTTTCAATGATGTCGAATATCGCTTCTTCTGCACATAATACCCCTTGCGTTAACGACGAGATTGCATCTGTAGTGTCTGTTGAATGAATATCTTTTGCAGTCATCTGTACCTCTTTTTTTTTACTGTGTATCCATCACCCTTTATAAAGCTAAAACAGGTTCACATTTGACTTTCCTGTAACTGGCCCTAAAAGTAAAAAACTAGCCAGTGGCTAGTTTTTTACTGCGGGCTAATTAAAGCAAATGCAGTAAAGCCTCAAGCGGGTGTTTTGGCCTAAAGCCGCTAAAACGTTTGACTTGGCTGCGGCAGGAATAGCCAGAGATCAACACTTGAGATTGTGGCAGCTGTGATAAAGCCTGTTCCCACGACATACTGTAAAGCGCTTTTGAACGGTCTAGGTTTTCTGCTTCATGGCCATAGGTGCCAGCCATGCCACAGCAGCCAAGATTAACCGTATTCAGCGTTGCGCCAAAGTGTTCAAAAATCTCCTTCCACTCGTTAGCCGTATTAGGCTTCGCAGTAGATTCTGTGCAATGGCTGAACCAGGTAAATTCTCGCTCAACAGCGTCGCGTTCTGTCACGTCTCGAGCGCTTTGGCTTTCAAGTACTTTTAGTAGCCACTCATTTGCCAACTTAACGTGAAAACTGCCACGAGCGCCGCCTAAGACTTCTGCATACTCATCTCGATAACAAAGCACCAAGGCTGGATCGATCCCTACCATCGGCATATTCAGTTTTGCCACTTGGTTTAAAAAGTCAGCTGTTGATTTTGCCGTACGAGCAAACTTATCCAAAAAGCCTTTAATATGAATTGGTTTACCATTAGGTTTGAATGGCAGCAGTATAGGTTTTAAACCTAATTTTTCTATCAGCTGTACAAAGTGATACACAGTACCAGCTTCATAAAAACTATTGAAAGGGTCTTGTACCACCAGCACATATTGGCTGCGCTCGCTGTCAGGGATCTGTTGTAGCGCTGCTAAGTCATAACCCCGACAGGCGTGCCCTTCTAGGCGCTGCTTTAGCGTTGGTACCGACAATGCTGGTGCATCGACATAACCCAGTGACTTCTTAATGACCCATTTACTTAGGCTATTTTGAGAAACTGCATTAACTAATCTGGGGGCTGTCGCCATCATAGGCAGTGAATCTTCTATCCCTGCCACAAGGTAGTCTTTTACTGGTCGCAAATAACGCTGGTAATATATCTCAAAAAACTGTGCTCTAAATTTTGGCACGTCAACTTTTACAGGGCACTGGCTGGAGCACGCCTTACAAGCCAGACAGCCCTTAAGTGACTCCATCACTTCATGAGAGTAGTCGTATTCTTTATCAATTTTTAAGGTATTTTGAGCACGTTGCAACCAGCCTAACGGCTTAGCGCGGGCCAGCTCATTAACATCCACGCCTTCCGCTTGTAATAGGCGTAACCATTCGCGCATTAAACCTGCGCGGCCTTTTGGCGATTGCACTCTGTCACCTGTGACCTTAAATGATGGACACATAGGTGAATAAACACTGTAATTAAAACACAGGCCATTGCCATTACAGTTCATCACATCCGGAAATGCTTCGCGGGTTTTAATCGGTATTTGTCTATCAAAGGCACCACGCTTCACGCTATCGACGTTATACAACATTGGGCCGCCATTTTTAGGCGCCACCAGCTTACCCGGATTAAGTTTATTTTCAGGGTCAAATAAGCCTTTGACCTCTTCTAACAAGCCGTAGAGGTGTTCACCAAATACCGCGGGGCCATATTCACCGCGCACACCTTTACCGTGCTCCCCCCACATCAAGCCACCATACTTAAGCGTTAACTCTGCAACTTGATCTGAAATGATTTTAAGCAACCTCTCATCTTGCACATCGCACATATCAAGCGCTGGGCGCACATGCAACACACCGGCATCCACATGACCGAACATTCCGTATTGCAACTGATGACTATCGAGCAATGCTCTAAATTCAAGAATAAAATCAGCAAGTTTTTCAGGCGGCACTGCGGTGTCTTCAGCAAAAGCAATAGGTTTACGCGTACCTTTTGCCGCGCCTAATAGTCCCACAGCTTTTTTACGCATCGCGTAGATAGTGTTGATACTGGCTTTATCATTTGTGACTTGATAGCCCAATAGCCCGGCTTCATCATTCTCTATTTGTGAGCTCAATATGGCTTCTAGCTTGGCCAGTCTTGCTTCAACATCGTCTTGTTCGCCTGCGAACTCAACCATATTCAGGCCATCAATCTCTTTACCGGGTACATCTTCAATAAGTGACGATACTGAATGCCAAATAATATCTTCTTTGGCAAGGTTGAGCACTTTTGAATCGACGGTTTCAACGACGGTGGCATTCGCTTTAACTAAATCTGGAGCATGACGCAGTGCTGACTCAAACGAGTCATATTTGATATTGACCATCATGCGGCATGTTGGCAAAGGCGTAATATTTAGCTTAGCTTCAGTAATAACCGCTAAGGTGCCCTCTGAGCCAGTTAAAATGCGGGATAGATCAAAATGCTCTAATTTGTCATCCCACACATTTTTAAGATCATATCCGGTCAAAAAACGGTTTAATTTAGGAAAGCGCTGCTCAATATGCTCACGTTCTCCTTTACACATATCGGCAATGGTCGTGATTAGCTGCTGCCCCAAAACGTTGTCAGTTACGGAGCCAACGTCAGCCAATTGTGCCGAACTTAGCGGGTGGGTATTAAGCTCGCTACCGTCAAACAAGATACTGGTCAATCCAAGGACATGATCGGAGGTTTTACCGTAAACCAGCGAGCCAGCACCCGATGCATCGGTATTGATCATCCCACCTAAAGTGGCACGGTTTGATGTTGATAAATCCGGGCTAAAGAAAAACCCATGAGGGCGCAGCGCATCATTAAGTGCATCTTTTACCACGCCCGCTTGCACTTTGACCCAACCTTCAGCGGCATTAACCTCGAGCACTTGGTTCATGTAACGCGACATATCAATGATAATGCCGTGAGTCAGCGATTGGCCATTAGTGCCCGTTCCCCCGCCTCTTGCACTAAAGACCACTTTGGCAAACTCATCTTGGTTCGCCAATTTTAGTGCTATCTGAACATCTTGGGCTGTCTTAGGGTAAATAACTGCCTGAGGCAGAAATTGGTAAACCGAGTTGTCGGTCGCTTGCGCTAGACGCGCACTATAACGGGTATCAATATCGCCTGAAAAAGCCCCCTCTTCTAATACCGTTAAAAAAGAAAGATAAATGGGTTCAAGCGTTTGTTGATGCGATAACTTGGGTAACATGGCGGCTTCTGTCAATTATTATTCTTAAGATTATGGGCTCATTATAAACAAAAAAAAGCCGCTAAATAGCGGCTTTTTTCATCTTTTTAACAAATTATTAAATCACGCAGATTTAACACTTCATTTTAGCAATAAACTTACACGGATAATTTTAACCGTGGGCTTCAGCTAGATATAACCAAGTATCGATAACCGTATCAGGGTTTAACGAAACAGTCTCGATGCCTTGCTCAACCAACCAAGCCGCGAAGTCAGCATGATCTGATGGGCCTTGACCACAAATGCCAATATAAGCGCCTTTGTCTTTAGCCGCTTTAATTGCCAAAGCAAGCAAGGCTTTAACTGCATCATTACGCTCATCGAACAGATGGCTGATGATGCCTGAATCACGGTCAAGACCAAGGGTTAGCTGAGTCAAATCGTTTGAGCCGATAGAGAAACCATCGAAGTGCTCAAGGAACTGTTCAGCAAGCAGTGCGTTTGAAGGCAGCTCACACATCATGATAACGCGTAGACCATCAACACCACGTTCTAGACCTTGCTCTTTAAGAAGCTCAATCACCTGTGCAGCTTCGCTCACTGTGCGAACGAATGGGATCATGATTTCAACGTTTTTAAGGCCCATCTCGTTACGAACACGCTTAATGGCTTCACACTCTAGTGCAAAACAATCGCGGAACGACTCAGAGATATAACGGCTTGCGCCGCGGAAGCCCAACATTGGGTTCTCTTCTTCTGGCTCGTATCGGTCACCACCAACCAAGTTTGCGTATTCGTTTGACTTAAAGTCAGACATACGAACAATCACTTTCTTTGGATGGAAAGCTGAAGCAATCGTAGCAATACCTTCAACTAATCGTGCTACGTAGTATTCAACTGGAGACTCATAACCCGCGATCATCTCGTGGATCTCTTGTTGAAGCTCAGCAGTTTGGTCGTTGAACTCAAGCAATGCTTTAGGGTGAATACCAATCATGCGGTTAATGATGAACTCAAGACGCGCAAGACCAACACCTTCGTTAGGCAAGCGAGCAAAGTCAAATGCTCGGTCTGGGTTACCCACGTTCATCATAATTTTCATTGGTAGATCAGGCATTGAATCTACGCGTGATGAAATCACTTCAAAGTCTTGTAAACCATTGTAGATAAAGCCAGTGTCACCTTCAGCACACGAAACGGTAATTTCTTGACCATTTTTGATACGCTCAGTCACGTCACCACAACCAACAACAGCAGGAACGCCAAGCTCACGTGCGATAATCGCAGCGTGACAAGTACGGCCACCACGGTTAGTAACAATCGCGCTTGCGCGCTTCATGATAGGTTCCCAGTCAGGATCTGTCATGTCGGTAACAAGCACGTCACCAGGCTGAATTTGATCCATGTCGTCGATTGACTTAAGTACCTTAGCGACACCTTTACCAATTTTGTGGCCAATGGCACGACCTTCACAAACAACGTCACCTTGAGTCTTAAGGTGGTAACGTTCAATTAGCTGTACATCTTCACGAGAACGAACAGTTTCTGGACGAGCCTGTACGATATACAACTTACCGTCGTTACCATCTTTAGCCCATTCGATGTCCATTGGACGACCGTAATGCTTCTCGATTGTCATCGCCTGCTTAGCAAGCTCTTGTACTTCTGCATCGTTGATTGAAAATTCACGGCGTTGGTCAGCGGCGATATCTTCAATCTTAACTTGCTTACCATGGGATTCATCATCTGAATACACCATCTGGATTAGCTTACTACCGATGTTACGGCGTACTACCGCTTTATGACCTGCAACTAATGTTGGCTTATGAACATAAAATTCGTCAGGGTTAACCGCACCTTGAACAACCATTTCACCTAGACCAAATGATGAAGTAATAAAGACTACATCATTGTTGCCAGACTCAGTGTCCATGGTGAACATAACACCTGAAGCCGCTTTGTCTGAACGCACCATACGCTGAATACCAGCTGACAGTGCGACGCCTTTGTGGTCATAACCTTGGTGAACACGGTATGAAATTGCGCGGTCATTAAACAAAGAAGCAAATACATGCTTAGTTGCTTCTAAAACGGCTGCGTAACCCTTAACGTTAAGGAAAGTTTCTTGTTGGCCAGCAAATGATGCATCCGGCATATCTTCCGCGGTTGCTGAAGAGCGAACTGCAAATGATGCGTCCGTTGTTTCAGAGCTAAGCTTGTCGTAAGACTCACGTACCGCTTGCTCAAATTCTGGGTGGAACGGGGTGTCGATAACCCACTGTCTGATCTGTGCACCGGCTGTAGCGAGTGCGTTCACGTCATCTACATCTAGAGATTCTAGAATTTCGTATATCTTCTGGTTAAGTCCGCTTTGTTCAAGAAATTCATTGAACGCAAAAGATGTTGTCGCAAATCCACCAGGCACTTGAACGCCTGCATTTGATAGATTGCTAATCATCTCTCCAAGAGAAGCGTTTTTACCGCCTACCTTGTTGACGTCACCCATGCCTAATTCTTGATACCAGAGTACGTATTGCTGCACAGTTCTTATCTCCGCAAGTATATTTTAGTGTGGCTCTTCACACGAGAGCAACAGCATCTTACACTCCATGACAAGAAGCGTAAATGTATAATTTTATTTGTAATTTTATTACTACAAGAGGTCAAAATGTTGCGTAAAGTATTTTATATCTCAGATGGGACTGCGATCACAGCTGAGGTATTCGGCCATGCAGTGCTTTCACAATTTCCTTTGGAATTTGATGCACTTACAATCCCATTCGTTGAAACAGAAGCCAAAGCAGAAGCTGTTAAGGCTCAAATAAATGATTGTTTTATTACAACAGGTGAACGGCCTCTTGTTTTCCACTCCATCGTAAAAGCTGAGATCCGTGATGTTATCTATAGCAGCGAAGGCTTAGATTATGACTTTTTGAACACTTTTGTGGCGCCATTAGAGAAACAACTAGGTATTGCTGCTACGCCAGCTTTGCATCGTACTCACGGTAAAACGAATGACAGTTATGAAGCGCGTATTGATGCCATTAACTACGCCATGGAAAATGATGACGGCCAAACCATGAAACATATGGATAAAGCCGACCTCATTTTATTAGGTGTATCGCGCTGCGGTAAAACGCCATCAAGCCTATATCTTTCTATGCAGTTTGGTATAAAGGCAGCGAACTATCCGTTTACTGAAGATGACATGGATAATCTAAAGCTACCCGACGCATTAAAACGTAATAAAGGTAAGCTATTTGGTTTGACCATCGATCCTGAAAGATTGCATGAGATCCGTCAAAGTCGTATGTCAAACAGCCGTTACTCGTCATTACGTCAATGCCGAATGGAAGTTAAAGAGGTAGAAATGATGTATAAACGTGAACGGATCCCTTACGTTAATACAACCAATCATTCTGTCGAAGAAATTGCCACTAAGATCATTGAAGCAACAGGCTTAGAGCGTCACATGTTCTAAATCTAGTGCAAGGCATTAGCGCTGAAATTAAAGGCTTTTTAAAATGAAAGCCTTTAATTTATATCAAATAATTATCGATTGAGTGAAAATTAGCTTCATTTTTAAGGCAATTGCCACTGTGCACAGCCAAACTATTAGTTATAATCCGAGGTAATCAGGCGAAAGCCCATACGAACGCTCGGTATTGTGAATGACCATTAAAACAGACGAACTACGCACCTCCCTTTTATGTAAGGTAATTTCACCTGCACAACTCGCTTCTGAATATCCTTTAACACAAGATGCCGCTGACTATTTAGTCCAGCAGCGCCACGAAGTTGAAGCCATTATTAATGGTGATGATCAACGCTTACTTGTGATTATTGGTCCATGTTCAATCCATGACACTGAAGCAGCACTCGATTACGCTCAGCGCTTAGCTAAATTGCACCAGCAATATAAAGACGACTTATGCATCTTAATGCGTGTTTACTTTGAGAAGCCGCGTACAACCGTTGGCTGGAAAGGCCTTATTTCAGATCCAGACTTAGATGGCAGCTTTAGCCCTAATAAAGGCCTACGTAAAGCACGTCACCTTCTACAGCAGATCACTGAACTTAAGTTACCTATCGCAACTGAGTTTTTAGATATGGTAAATGGCCAGTATATTGCGGATCTGATCACCTGGGGCGCCATTGGCGCACGCACCACTGAAAGCCAAATTCACCGTGAAATGGCCTCAGCACTTTCGTGTCCGGTAGGCTTTAAAAACGGCACTGACGGTAATATCGATATTGCAGTTGATGCCGTTCGCGCAGCGCAAGCTCCACATATCTTCTATTCACCGGATAAAGATGGTGCTATGGCCGTTTATCGCACTCACGGTAACCCATTTGGCCACATTATTTTACGTGGCGGTAAAGAGCCTAATTATCACAGCGATGACATTCAAAAAGCAGCGGCACAGCTTGATAGCGTCGGTGTGACCCAACGTATGGTTATCGATTTTAGCCATGGAAATAGCCGTAAAATGCATAAAGAGCAGCTCAATGTCGCTGAATCGATTATGCAACAGATGGCGCAAGGCTCTACAGCCATTGCAGGTATTATGGCTGAAAGCTTTATCGAAGAAGGCAATCAAAAGGTTATTGCTGGTGAAGAGCTAACTTACGGTAAGAGTATCACCGATGCTTGTATTGATTGGGAAGACTCAATAGTCTTACTCAGTGATCTGGCTAAAGCTTCTCGCGCAAGAATGGACTTACTTAAGCAAAAGTAAAACTCGCTTGAGTAAGCTGAAGCTCTATAAGATAAACGCACCCGCTCAATGAGTTGGTGCGTTTTTTAATGCATTAACTTTCCTATTGTAAAGCGATGCAGTCTTCAGGGTTCAACTTTGAAGTTAAGATGTGATCTTGCCAAACCCCATTAATCTTAAGATATGACTTAGCTAGCCCTTCATGCTCAAAACCCAACCGTTTAAGCAGCGCGCCACTGCGTTGATTACCTACAATAAAATTTGCCATGATTCGATGCAGACCAACAACTGTGAACATGTAACTGATTGACGCCTCTAAACATTCCAGCATATAGCCTTTGCCTTCATGCTTTTTTGCGATTGAATAACCTAGGTTACAAGCTTGAAATGTACCGTGGACAATATTGGTAAAGTTACACACTCCTATAATCTCAGTTCTTTGTTTATTCATGATTGCAAATTTCACCTCATGACCTGAGTCGAACGCTAATTGATTCTGTGACAAGCGCTTTTGCCAGAGTTCTAACGTATAAAAATCGGCCGTTCTTTTTGGCTCCCAATGAGATAAGTGGGCTTTATTTTCAATATAATAACCCAGCATCAACGCTGCAGCGCTTTCATCTAAAACAACGAGAAACGTATTGGGTGTTTCAAGCTCTAACCTTGGCTTCATTTTTATGGATACTCTTAAGCGTAAGTATTTATAGCTTAAGTCATTGATGGTATTAAAATCTATTAAAATTTGATGGCTTGAATGTGTAAAGCCTTACACTTCACTTTCTATCGATATTCATTTGGAAAATCAACTGAATTTGAAAATAAACATGCAGCAGTAATTCAACCATTCGACTTACAACCTGTTATAAAATTACAAAAACGGCTATAATATCGCCTCATTAATGCATAACCATAGGTTGCCGTATGCCGTTAACTCAAACTCCCGCAAAGTTTCCTGAAGAGGTCGCTCTTCGAATCGAACAATCAGAGGCTCGCGTTATCAAGGCCGTATTCCCTTCTATCACCAATCATCACAACACGCTTTTTGGTGGCGAAGCATTAGCTTGGATGGATGAAACCGCTTTCATTGCAGCGACCCGTTTTTGCCGTAAGACCTTGGTTACTGTGAGTTCGGATAGAATTGATTTTAATAAGCCTATTCCTGCGGGTTCATTAGCTGAGATTATTGCCAGAGTTATTCATGTGGGTAATACCTCAATTAAAGTTGAAGTGAACATTTTCGTTGAAGACATGTATCAAGATCTAAGGGATCACGCTATTCGTGGCGTATTTACCTTTGTCGCTGTTGATGAGCAAAGAAAACCGACTGCAGTGTGGCCGCCACATTGTTAATCGTTAGTCTTCTTTAGCCAGGATAAACAAAGATTGAGGGCTGCATCGTTAGCCCTTGTCTGTAATCAGGCTCTGTCACTCTTATTATCCATTCCTATCTTGCAATACTATCTTCCTATCCAGTCTTCATTCTGACCTTTAGTCTTGCCTTGCTTTTGAACACTAGCAGACTCACACCTTTGCATAGATAGCCTGCAATGGTGACTTTAGACCAAAGTCTAACTTCGACAATTATTTTAACAAATAGTAACTTTTCCAGTAAAAAGCCATAGAACCCCTTGTCATTTATCTGTTACATTGAACTACCTTCACGTGCAACCAAAACAACCCTATAAAGCCATGAAGCCTGAAAATTTAAATATAATAATAGCCGATGACCATCCGTTATTTCGCAACGCACTTAGACAAGCACTATCGTCTGAATTCATTAATACTCAATGGTATGAAGCAGATAGCGCTGATGCGCTACAGGCCCTACTCGAGAATAATGACATTGAATACGATGCAGTGTTATTAGATCTTCAAATGCCCGGTTCTCATGGGTATTCAACCCTGATCCACCTCAGAACCCACTTTCAAGAGCTACCTGTTATAGTGATATCAGCTCATGAAGATAACCTCACTATTAGCCGCGCGATTCATTATGGTAGCTCTGGATTTATCCCTAAGTCTTCTTCTATGGAAACCTTAGCACAAGCATTAGAAGCGGTATTATTTGGTGATATTTGGTTACCCCAAGGTGTTGAACTTCAAGAAATTAACGAAGATGACACCAACCAAATGGCGAGTAAACTTGCCGATTTAACACCCCAGCAATATAAGGTACTGCAAATGTTTGCTGAAGGTTTACTCAATAAGCAAATTGCCTATGATCTTGGTGTGTCAGAAGCCACGATTAAAGCCCATGCTACGGCGATATTTAGAAAGCTTGGCGTAAGAAACCGCACTCAAGCTGTGATTGCGCTACAGCAACTTGAGATGGATAAGGTCGATATCTAGTCCATAAGCAAAGTGTTGTAGCCAACCTACCTATAAACTAAAACGCTTCGAGTACTCGAAGCGTTTTTTTATTGATCCGTTTAACGAAAGTTCTCCATCACCTTGTAATACATCATTCCTAGCGCTAATGCCTGGTTGCCAAACCATTCATTAAGCGGAATACGGTAGTGGGACATTTGCGCAAACAGATCAAACTCTTGTTGTTCGCCAATAATAGCACTTGCCATGATCTCACCCATAATATGAGATGTCGCCACACCATGGCCTGAATAGCCCTGGCAGTAATAGACATTAGGTGACACTTTGCCCAATTGTGGGATCCGATTAAGTACAATTCCAGCCATCCCGGTCCATTCAAATTCAATATCAACATCTTTAAGTTGTGGAAAGGTTCGCTCGATTGCAGGTCTCAACTCTGCAGCGACATGTTTAGAGTCTCGGCCAGAGTAATTGGTCCCGCCGCCGAACATTAATCGGTTATCTGCGGTTAAACGGTAATAGTCGAGCACAAAGCGTGTATCGTAAACTGCCACATCTTGGGGAATTAAACTCCTGGCCATTTCTGGTGATAATTGAGCCGTTGCGCAGTTACCCAATGAGGCAGGAAATAGCATTCCGCGTAATTGTTTACGGGCCAATTTATGATAAGCGTTACCCGCTAGCACTGCGCTATTGGCAACCACTTTCCCCTTAGCTGTTGTTACGGTAACGAGCGCTCCATCATCAATATCAATCACCGCTGAGTGCTCAAAAATTTGTGCGCCAAGACCTTCTGCGGCTTTCGCTTCACCAATACACAAATTAACTGAATGCAAGTGCATATTGCGTTTATTTAGCAAGCCGCCATGATAGAGAGGAGTATTAACATATTGCGCCAATTCCATTTTATCCAACATGGCCAGTTCACTGTCCATGCCTCGCAAGCAACCTTCGTTATAGGTTTTCTCAAGCTCTTTTAAGTGACTAGCTTTATAAGCGGTATGGATATGCCCAAATTTTAAATCGCACTCAATATTATACTTTTTAACACGTTCTTTAATAATGTCATGTCCACGCCAGCGCATATTCCACACATACTCTTCCGCCTCTGTGCCGATACAATTTACCAGCTGCTTGGTCATGGCTTGATCACCCGACAGACTCCCTGTCACTTGACCACCATTGCGTCCGGTTGCCCCCCATGCAATTTTATTCGCTTCTAAGATTGCAACTTTGAATCCTTTTTCTGATAGCTCTATCGCGGTGGCAACTCCGGTAAAACCTCCCCCAACAATGACCACATCAACACGGATCTCCCCTTCCAATTCAGGGTAATCGGTTTCGTTATTAATGGTAGCGTTATAATAAGAGTTGCAGCGTGGCTCGGACATATCGATTCCCTTTGAGTAATCAGTTACTTCTTGTTTTATATTTTTTACAAAATCTAGATTTTGTTCAGTATATCCATCTAACCAGTTAGGTCAAGAACAGAAAATCGGCAACTCTCAAAATTAAAAAATTCATATTTCCCGCAAAGTGATAGTAGTACAGCCTTGCTGGATAAATCTGTTTACTTCACTGTAAGCAATAACTTGTCGAGATATATTTGAGCGACTATCTTCAATAGTGAATGTCAAACTTACACATAAGCCAATAATGTATTGTCGAAAGCTGTACCCGGAACATACCTAGGGTGAGATAAGCAGAACTGACTATAACTAACCAAGGAAATTGATATGAAAAAGCTCGGTCTAGTCATGATTATTTTAGCGCTTAGCGCCTGTGCCTCTTCGCCTGCAACATGGAAAGGTATGTCTGAAGGAGATATTGCAGCATGGAAGGAAATTGGCTTTAATGCAGAGCAAGCTCAAAATTGGAATCGTGCGGGCTTCAACGCTGAGCAATCAGCAGCCTGGAGCAAGGATGGATTTAACTTAGAAGATGCACAAAGCTGGAAAGATCAATCCTTTACGCCTGAAGAAGCTAAAAGCTGGAAAACCAGCGGCTTTGATCTTGAAACTGCACTTGAATCACGAGAGCAAGGGCTAACGCCTGTAAAAGTAGAATAAAATCCACTTACAGTCTCCTAACGAGTGCTTAAATAAGCCTCAATATTTTCGCTACGCTCATCTTAATGGCTATGCATCCAGCCTGAGCCTCCTAGTTAAAAGCTGAGAGTGAAAAACTAAGCATAAAAAAGGTACGCAATTGCGTACCTTTTTTATGCTTACACTCTTTATACTTACACTTTGTTTTACTTAAATTATCTTGTCTTTATATTTGCTTTATTTACAGCCAATCGTCACTAACTCTTTTTGACTAAGCTAGAAATAAGCGCTCTTAACGCAGCAGGTTTAACCATTTTCGCCATATAGTGATAACCCCGCCTATGCATATCATCAATCAGATCTTTACGAGTATTAGCAGTGATAAGTATGCCCGGCAGATGCTCGCCATATAAACTTCGAATTCCGTCCATTGCATCAACGCCATTTTGACCATCATCCAAATGATAATCGGCAAGTACAATGTCAGGAGCCACTCCTTTAAGGCCAAGTTTGATCCGAGCATCGGCTAAATCTTTGGCACATATCACTTCACATTGCCAACGACTTAATAAACTCTCCAGTCCCGCTAAAATGGCTTCTTCATTATCAATGCACAGCACTTTCACACCCGCGAGTGGTTGCAGTAGTGACGTTACTTTTTTTGGCTTAGGAGCTGTGTTCTTCTCACCTAGTGGCACTCGAATGGAGAACACCGAGCCTTTTCCAAGTTCAGAACTCACATTAATATCATGGGAGAGTACTCGACTAATTCTATCTGCTATCGCCAATCCAAGACCTAAGCCACTGACACTTTTACTCTGTGGATTATCAAGACGTTTAAACTCTTTGAAGATCTCTGTCGTTTCGCTTGCGTCGATACCGCAACCAGTATCAATAACTTGGATCTCAAGCTCGGCACCTCGATGACGACAACCTAGTAGCACTCTATTCCCCTTGGCATATCGATAGGCGTTAGTCAGGAAATTCTGCAGCACACGGCGTAATAAGCTTTGATCTGAGTTTATCGTTACCGAGCTAGCGACAAAACTGAACTTAATCAAGCAATCCTTAGACATAGCATCAAACTCAACGGCTAAACCGTCCAGCAAATCTGCTATAGAAAAGTCACGTCTATTTACCTCCACCATTCCAGAATCAAGCTTAGAGATATCAAGCAGATCGGTGAGTAGCTCACCGGCAATTTTAAGCGAACTATTCACATGATTAAGAGTCGTTTTCCCCTCTAGGTCAAGATTCGGATATTGCGACAAAGAAGCGGTAAATAACCTTGCGGCATTTAATGGCTGCATCAAGTCATGGCCTACAGCGGCAAGGAATCGACTTTTAGATGCATTGGCCATCTCCTCTTGCGCCTTAGCCTCGAGTAACTTGCTATTAAGCAAGGCTAACTCATAAGTACGTTCTTTAACTCTAGCCTCTAATGTTTCATTGGCCTCTTGCAGTGCTTCAGCTTGCTGGCGATACTGAGTAATGTCGGTAAAGTTCATAACAAAACCGCCGCCAGGCATTGGATTCCCCTGGATCTTAATCACTTTACCGTCTTTGCGTTGCCGCTCTGACACATGGGGCGTGCCATTGCGCATATGTTGCACCCGTTTTTCTACATGTGCTGCTATATCCCCTTCACCGCAATATCCTCGCTCAGCATTGAAGCGTACGACATCACTAATCGGCATACCTGAGTGCAAAAAGTTATCTGGATAATCATATAGCTCAGCGTATTTGTAATTCCAGGCAACCAAATTTAGGTCTTTATCGACCACACTCATGCCTTCATAAGCGTGTTCAATCGCTCCACGCAGCATGTCTTGGCTTAAGATTATTTTAGATGACGCTTCATCAACTAAACTAAACACTTCATCTAATGCTAAATCGCGGCCTTGCAAAACCGAATCCAGTACCAGTGATGCACTTGAGGCCCCTAACACCCCTGCTAACATATGCTCTGTGTGAGCGATAAGCTCTGGTGGCGCCATTTTATGCCAGCTATCACTTTTTACCGCCTCTTCTGAAAATGCAGAAAAGCTCTCATAAGCACGGGTTGGACTGACAAAGCGGCTGGCAAGAATAAGTAAGTCTTGCTGTGAAACCCCGACACTCTTACGATTATTGTCTTTTTTAAGCTGACCAGGTGTCACAAAAGCACTTGCTTGCATTCGCTCGGCAACACCCGCTCTAAACCAGACTGAACCCAGCATATAACAGGCACAGTTTGCCAATAAGGCAATCAGAATATCGCGCACATTGGGCGTGATAGATTCGAGCAGCGCAAAATCAGTCGTCATAATAGCCGGAGAATTCACCGCACCTTGCAGCAATATGTAACACCAACAACTAAAGCCAACCGCAAGCCCCAAGAACACACCACTACGGTTACCATGCTTCCAGTACATCCCCCCTATCAGTGCCGGAGCTAGTTGCGCAAAAGCACCAAATGACAGCATACCTAACGATGATAGCGAGTCATTGTCCATGAACGACAAGTAACTAAAATAACCTAGTCCTAAAATCAGAATGATTGCTAAGCGCCGTGCATTTAATAATAGCTGTGAAAACTGACTGAAATTTCGTGCTTTAATCTGGCCAGTGCGGAGCATTAATGGCACTAACCACTCATTACTCACCATGACACTAATGGTCACTACAGCAACAATCACCATGCCTGTAGCAGCAGAAAGTGTACCTAATAGGGCAACAACCGCTAGCCAAGGCTGATTCAACGCCAATGGAAGATTAATCACATAGGTGTCAGCTGCAACCGCATCACCCAGTAATAACTTACCCGCAAGTGCAAGAGGGGCAACAAACAGCCCAAATAGCAATAAGTAGAGAGGGAATAACCAACGCGCTTTTAAGATGGTGCGCTCATTTTCACACTCCACCATCATCACATGGAATTGCCGTGGCATACATAAAAACGCGGCCATACCAACTAGCAGCTCCGGCATTAAAGACTCAAGGCGGAGATTAGGCTTGTTAATTAAGTCACGCTCGCTAGCTTGTTGCCAGATATCACCAAAGCCATCAAAGACACCGAAGCTAATAACAATACCTACCAGTAAAAAAGCCCCTAATTTAACTAACGATTCGAAAGCGATGGCTAACATCATTCCCGGATTATGTTCAGTTGCATCGAGTTTTCGTGTTCCAAATAAAATGGCAAAAATCGCCAAAATTGCAGTGATAATCAATGAGACTTTACTGCCATTAAACAATGAACCATCGGGCTGAAAAAGGTTGAGGCTGAACACCATAGCTTTTAGCTGTAGTGCAATATAGGGCATGATCCCAAAGAGGGCGATGAGGGTAACAATGGCGGCAAGTAACTGAGATTTGCCATATCGCGCGGCAATAAAGTCAGCAACAGAGGTAATATTTTGCGCTTTAGAGACAATGACCATTTTGCGCAGTAAGCTGAAACCAAAAACAAAAATAAGAATAGGGCCGATAAAAATGGGCAAGAAAGACCACAGATCTTGAGCTGATTGACCAACGGTACCGAGAAAACTCCACGAGGAGCAATACACCGCCAGGCTTAAACCGTAAATCCAAGTCTGGATCCGTTTAGTGATCCCACTGAACCAACGCTCCGCGCCCCAAGCAAGCAGAAACAGTAGCAACACATAAATGAGGGCAATGCTGCCAACCAAAACAGTCAAATTCATAGGATTCTCTTTTTTTAAACTATTTTGCGGTAAAAAACGAATGAAATCCAGCCGAAATAAAATTACAAGCAACTAAAAAATAAGGAAAATATTTTACTAGACCAAGGTCTAATAGAGAAATCCCTCTCTCTCAATCCATACTCAGCTTACGCATTATTAGATAAGGGAAGCCCAATGAGCACGCAGTCTCTCTATAAAGTACCAAGTGAAATCGCTGCAAACGCACTTGTAAACGATGAACAATATAAAAAAATGTATCAAGAGTCGATTGTGAATCCTGAAGGTTTCTGGAGAGAACACGGCAACCGTATCGACTGGATCAAACCTTTTACTAAGGTAAAGAAAACCTCTTTCGATGACCACAACTTGTTTATTAAGTGGTTCTATGACGGCACGCTCAACGCATCCGCAAACTGTTTAGACAGACACTTAGAACACGATGCCGATAAGCTGGCGATTATTTGGGAAGGCGATGACGCAAAAGATCAGCGCACCCTTACCTACGGCGAGCTACATGCGCAAGTGTGTAAATTCGCTAATGCACTTCGAAGCCAGGGCGTACGCCGTGGCGATGTAGTCACTATTTACATGCCTATGGTGCCTGAAGCGGCTATTGCTATGCTTGCATGTGCCAGAATAGGTGCCATTCACTCTGTTGTCTTTGGTGGGTTCTCACCAGACTCGATTGCCTCACGTGTCATTGACGGTAATTCAAAAGTAATAATTACCGCCGATGAAGGCATTCGTGCAGGCCGGATCATTCCACTGAAAGCCAATATCGATGATGCACTTGCTCACCCTGATGTGGATTGCATCGAAAAAGTCATCGTGATGAAGCGTACTGGCGGCGACATCAACTGGGTTGAGGGTCGTGACATCTGGTGGGAGTCTTTAATGGAGACGGCATCAGAGCATTGTATTGCAGAAGAAATGGGCGCAGAGGATCCACTGTTCCTACTATATACATCAGGTTCAACCGGTAACCCTAAAGGTGTGCTACACACTACGGGTGGTTATATGGTTTACGCAGCCATGACCCACGAATATGTCTTCGACTATAAAGACGGTGAAGTCTATTGGTGTACTGCTGATGTAGGCTGGATCACCGGCCATTCTTATATGGTTTACGGCCCGCTAGCCAATGGCGCAACAGTGCTTATTCATGAGGGCGTACCAAACTACCCAAGTCCTGCACGTCTAGGTGAAATGATTGACCGCCACAAGGTAAATATTCTTTATACGGCACCAACCCTTATCCGCGCGCTGATGGCGGAAGGTAAAGAGCAGTTTGCAGGGTTTGATGGTAGCTCTTTGCGTATAATGGGCTCGGTAGGTGAACCGATTAACCCTGAAGCTTGGCGCTGGTACAACGATGTGATTGGCCATGAAAAGTGCCCAATTGTAGATACTTGGTGGCAAACGGAAACTGGCGGTATTTTGATTAGCCCGCTCCCTGGTGCAACAGATACTAAACCGGGCTCTGCAACCCGTCCATTCTTTGGTGTGCAGCCTGCACTTGTCGATAATATGGGTAATATTGTTGATGGTGCCAACGAAGGTAACTTAGTTATCTTAGATTCTTGGCCTGGGCAGATGCGAACAGTATTTGGTGACCATGACAGGTTTGTACTGACATACTTCAAAACCTTTAGAGGCATGTACTTTACTGGTGATGGTGCTAAGCGCGATGAAGACGGCTATTACTGGATCACAGGCCGTGTTGATGATGTGATTAATGTGTCAGGTCACCGCTTAGGTACTGCTGAGGTTGAAAGTGCGCTAGTCGCTCATGAGCTAGTCGCTGAGGCCGCTGTTGTCGGTTATCCACATGACATCAAAGGACAAGGGATTTACGCCTATGTCACTTTGACCAAGGGCTCTGTAGAGACAGAAGAGCTACGTCAGGAACTTCGCCAATGGGTAAGAAAAGAGATTGGCGCCCTTGCCACACCCGATCTGATTCAATGGGCTGGCGGTTTACCTAAGACGCGTTCAGGTAAAATCATGCGTCGCTTCTTACGTAAGATTGCTGCAAATGAAGTTACTAACTTAGGTGACTCGTCTACACTCGCCGACCCTGCGGTAATAGATACATTGATTGAAAGCCGACTTAATCGCAGCGAGTAAGCCTTAGCGAATATATCTTAGCAATAAAGCCAAGATAAACAATTCTATTGTTTGACCTCCCTAGCCCCTCTCAGAGGGGCTTTTTTTTATGCCTCATCTTGCGCTGGAAAGTCGTCATAAAACAATCCTCAAAATTTTGCTTATCGCATTGAGCCAAATGTGGGATCATTTCCTTTATAAAGTCGTATTTAATTAGGTTCTTTTCGTGCAACTGAGAGATTATCAGCAGCAATCTGTTGACGCAGCGATTCAACATTTCAAATCAAGTTATGACTCCGCAGTTTTGGTTTTACCGACTGGCGCAGGTAAAAGTATCGTCATCGCTGAACTCGCCAGAATAGCTAAAGGCCGAGTGTTAATCCTTACGCACGTTAAGGAATTAGTTGCTCAAAATGCAGAAAAAGTGGGGCTATTAACCACCGAAGCTAAAATCTACTCGGCGGGACTCAACCAAAAGTCCACCGACGGTAAAACCGTTGTTGCCAGTATTCAATCAGCGGTAAAGCAACCCGCTCAATTTGATGAGCCATACAGCTTAGTGATTATTGATGAATGTCATCGAGTTAGCCCTGATAAAGATAGTCAATATCAGCAGCTACTCACTCACTTAAAGTCTAAAAATAGTCATATTAGATTACTGGGGCTAACCGCAACTCCCTACCGACTCGATTTAGGCTGGATATATCGCTATCATTACCACGACAAGGTTGGCAACACCGAAAAGCCTGTATTTGAAAAGTGTATATTTGAACTCCCAATGCGCCCACTGATTAAACAGGGATTTTTAAGCCAACCTAAGATGTTTGATGGACTCAGTGCTCAATATGACTTTAGTGAGCTAACGGCCTCACCAACGGGTGAATACAATGAAAAAGAAGTTAACTCCATCCTTAACCATTGCGGCCGTGCAACCACCGCCATCGTTAAGCAATTAATCGCATTTGGACAACATCGCCAAGGGATCATTATTTTTGCCGCCACGGTTAAGCATGCTGAAGAGGTTGTCAGCAAGCTCCAAGGTGAACAAGTGGCACTGATCACAGCTAAAACCTCTCGTGATGATCGAGATACCTTAATTCAAGCGTTTAAAGCAAAACAAATTAAGTATCTCGTCAATGTTGCAGTGTTAACTACAGGCTTTGACGCTCCTCATGTCGATCTTATTGCAATACTGCGCCCTACCGCTTCTGTAAGCCTTTTTCAGCAAATGGTTGGCCGCGGTTTAAGAGTTGATAAAAATAAGACTGAGTGCCTTGTTATTGATTATGCAGCCAACGGCTATGACCTGTTCTACCCAGAAGTGGGTCAACCCAAGCCCAACAGTAAGTGTAAGCCAGTGCAGGTACACTGCCCAGTGTGCGACTTTGCTAATATATTTTGGGGCTTAACCGATAATGATGGTGACATTATCGAGCACTTTGGCCGCCGCTGTCAGGCTCTAGTAGAGAGTGATGGACGTAAAGAGCAATGCGATTTTCGATTTCGCTCTAAAGCTTGCCCTAATTGTGGTGAAGAAAACGATATTGCTGCAAAAGTGTGTCAGCACTGTCAGGCCATTTTAGTCGACCCTGATAAACGATTAAAAGAAGTCCTACAGCAGAAGCATCACCACCTTTTTAAATGTCAAAGTATGCTTCTCGAACCACAAGCTGAACGTTTGGTTGTTCGATATATTGATCTTGATGGCAATGACTTTTGCCGCTACTTCAAGATGCAAACTCCTGCACAAATTCGTGCTATGTTTGCCCTATTTATCTTCCCTCATAGTCGAACACCAGGCATCAAGCATAAGAAGTACAAATCAGCACAAGAAGTCAGTGATGATTCAAACCTGTTCAGAAAACCAGACCTGTTATTACTGAAAAAAGGTAAAAAAGGCTGGGAACTGATGGAGACTATTTTTGATTACAAAGGTCGTTATCAAACTGATAAGTCACAATTTGAATAAAAATCAGCAATACGATTAACATGACCTCTAATATCGATTAGAACAATTGCAATAGCTATGATATAAAGTGCTCAAGCTATTTTTGAGGAAGCTATTATGTTCGTTGTTATTTTTGGTCGTCCAGGTTGCCCATATTGTGTTCGTGCAGTCCAAGTTGCTGAGCAACTTACAGAAAAACGTGAAGATTTTAAATTCAAGTATGTTGATATCCACGCTGAAGGGATCAGCAAAGCGGACTTAGAAAAGACAGTTGGTAAGCCGGTCGAAACCGTCCCACAGATCTTTGTTGACCAAGTTCATGTTGGTGGCTGTACTGAGTTCGAACAATATGTAAGAGATAACAACTTAATGCCAGCTGCATAAAGTTAAGTACAATAAAAAAGGAGGCTATCGCCTCCTTTTTTATTGTACTCAGTCACACTTAATAAGTCTTTCTGCTCAACTAGAGTACATATTTCATCGAGAAAATGACGCGATTCAGTTCACCGTCTACACCATTTTCTTTGGTGTTTTTCGCATACATATACTCAACACCCACAGTTAATGGTTTAACTGGCGAATAAAGTAAGTTGATATAGCCTGAATAAGAGTCCTTATTTACAGTCCCCCCCGTAAGAGCAACCTTATTATCCGCTTTAAAACCCGAACCTGTGATACTGGTTCTCCATTTATCATTCCACCAGTGACGATAAGAAATAAAACCACCATATGACTCAATGGTCTGAATATTACCTTTAGCATCAAGTACGCCAGCGTTGGCATAGTTTAGCGCCATATAACGCCCTAATCCTTCACCATAGGTAGCAGACATCTTGATATCATCTTGACCTACAGGGATAACACCAGTGAAACTCAAACCATAACCGAATTCTGACGAATCTATAGGATTAGCTGTATTTTTATCCATTTCGACATTTAACTGACGAGCAAGGCCTGCAAAAGTAAATGCCATACCACTTTCAGTTTTCATGTTATAGCGAGCGACAAAATCAGGAACCATCCCACTACCACTGGTTATTCGACTGCTACCACCTGTTGCATTGCGGTAACTATTAACCGTTGTCTCAGGGTTTTCTGCCGAGAACTGAAAACCACCATTAGTGTATCTAACCTGACTTTGACGAACAAAGGGCGTACCATCTGCCGCGCCAATAAAATCGAGATTTTCAGGTAGTGCTCCCGGATTTTGGAAAGTGGTCCACATCTGTCCAGCGGCCCAATTATCAAAACTCACAAATGCTTGGCGAATACGTGGCGAATAGCTATTGGACACGCGCTCATTACCATTATCCGTGGTCATAAAGTCGAGTTCAATAAAGCCTGATAACTTATGGCCATCAAGATCTGTAGATGTTTTAAAATTAAACCGTGATTCTCGTGCTTGGAAATCGACGACTTGCTTACCATTACTTGGATCGCCATAAATAGTACCTGGCACATAAAATTGACGAGATAAACTACCTGAACCTGGCGCACCATTGCTGTAATCACTAAACATTACATCTGCTTTGACATAACCACCAAATTTAAACTCAGTATCAGCTTGGACACCGAAGCTCATTGCTGCAATAGTTGCCGCACCAATAAGCGTTAATTTTGCTTGTTTCATTCCCTTTCTCCCTGATATTTTTATTATCCATACAAAATATGACCGAGTTAACAACTAGACAACATTAGCAATAGGTCTATCAGACCAAGGTAGAACACTCATTGCTAATTAACCATATTCGCATTTAACGATTAAAATATTAGTAAAGAATTATACAAAGTGTTAATTCTAGATAAGAAATTGATCCACTATACTGCAGGTGACAATAAAGACATTACAGTTATCAGCTTGGAAGTAAAACTCCGAAGCTTATCAAGCCCCCTTCAATAGCCTTCAAATTCAAACGCTTAGCGAGTAAAGTGTATTTCACATCTTCTTTTGACACAAATTTGAAATTTTAGTGTAACGCTTGAAAATATCTTTAAGACTATTATAAAAAAATAGCGGAGCTTAACAATACAGAGCTCTAGTAACCTTGCTTCTCTCAAACAAAACTATCTACTTTAATTCCATTCCAGCGTAATTAAAGCGACAGTTCCAAACTTTTATAAGTGCGCAAACACTCTCCAGAATTTATTTGGTTGCATGCTAGGCTGGTGTCTCCTCATTAATCTCGACAATAGTTAACTCAAACTAATCCTAAATTGTATGGGGTAATGAACATTGCAGCTTTTCAATTAGAAGCTTCGACCAATTCGGTCAATTCGGTCAATTCGGTAAAGGGTAAATCCAACCCCATGTTCAATAATAAACAGCAATGTGATAATGAAATATTAAAGGCTGACTGCGACTTTAAAATCATACAGAGAAGAGTATTGGAGATAAAACTAACAAGTCGTTAGTTGTGAAGGATTCGAACTTTCGAGCAATTGAACTAATTAAACAGAGAGTAAAGCTAACTGTATGATCAATAATTAGCAGGATCAATTATGCATTCGACTAAGCTATCAACGCATAATCTATAGGTATAGGTATAGGTATAGGTATAGTTACATAAAACGAATAGACGGTGTACTTGCTAGTGATATTTCTGACTGAATAGGGAAAGTATATCGAGGATATTTGATAAGTGGTGGGCTGTGAAGGATTCGAACCTTCGACCAATTGGTTAAAAGCCAACTGCTCTACCGACTGAGCTAACAGC